>NZ_JBFUMD010000457.1:0-3127 GCF_054049555.1 Nocardioides sp. P5_C9_2 | reverse complement strand
GCGATGTACACCAGACCGAGGGGGGCCCAACGGCGCTCGCCCTGCAGGATGCCCGCCAGTCCGCCCATGACGGTCAGCGGGACCGCGGCGACCGCGATGAGGGCGGTGGTCATCAGGCTGTCGAGTCGCAGCAACCGGTCGATGACCGGGGTCAGCGCCAGCAGCAGCAGCCCGAGGGCCAGCGAGGCGCGGTAGGTGACGCGCATGATGGAGCGCTCGATCTGGCCCACGTGGCCGGGATCGGCGGAGATGCGCCGTGCCGCCGTGGCCTGGAGCCCGAGGGAGAGGACACTGACGACCATCAGGAAGTTCATCGCCGCGATCAGCGCGCCGTAGTCCTTGGGACCCAGCAGGTAGGTCGCGAGCATGGTGAAGCCGTAGGTGGCGATGTTCATGATGCCCATCGCGACCGCGATGCCGGCGCTGCTCCGAGCCATGCTGCGGACGCGATGGGTGACTGCCACGGACGGGAGCCTAAGGGGTCGACAGCCAGTAGGGTCGGACGCCCGCCTGCTCCGCCGGAGCGCCGGCGTGCTGGGAGGAGGAACGGTGTCCGCGAGGAGACCCGCCCCTACCACCGTCGACGCGGCTCGCGGCCGCACCGTCACGTGGCTGCCCGCCGCCTGGTCGGTCCTGCTCTCCGTGCTGGTGCTCGGGCCGGCGCTGGGGTGGGGCTACGTGCTCAGCTACGACATGGTCTGGGTGCCGCAGCTCGACCTGCGCGCCGACACCCTCGGGCTGGGCACGGCGCTGCCGCGGGCCGTGCCCTCCGACGCGCTCGTCGCGGTGCTGGACGACGTCGTGCCCGCCGTCGTCCTCCAGAAGGTCGTCCTCGTCGGTGCCCTCGCGGCGGCCGGGACGGGAGCCGCAGCGCTCGTGCGGGACCGTTCCACCGCCGCCCGTCTCGTCGCCGCGACGCTGGCCGTCTGGAACCCCTTCGTCGTGGAGCGCCTCGTGATCGGGCACTGGCCGCTGCTGGTGGGGTACGCCGCCCTGCTGTGGGTGGTCGCCTCGCTGCGCCACCCGGAGGGGGAGACCCACCCGGCGCGGTTGCCGCTCCTCCTGCTCCTGGGCAGCCTGAGCGCCAGTGCCGGCCTGGCGACCGCCGTCGCCGCGCTGGCCGTCGGCGTACGCCGCTCGGACACCCGCCGCACCCTGGTCCTGGTCGGCTGGCTGCTGGCCGCCAACGCACCGTGGCTGGTGGCCGGCCTGGTGCAGTCCTCGTCCGCGACGTCCGACCCCACGGGGGCGGAGCTCTTCGCCACCGCCGGCGAGGGGTTGCTGCCCGGGGCGCTGGCGGCGCTCTCGTTCGGCGGCATCTGGAACGCCGAGGTCGTGCCGACCTCGCGCACCGGCTGGGCCGGACTCGTGATGACCATCGTCCTGATGGGCGCTGCGGTCGTCGGCCTCGTGCGCGTGGTCCGGGGCCGCGCGCACGTGGTCGGGCTCGGCGGGCTGGTCGTGTGCTGGGTGGTGGGGACGGGCCTGGCCGTGCTCAGCTGGGCGGCCCCGGGCGTGCTCGGCGAGTTGGCCGCGCACGTCCCCGGGGGCGGACTGGTCCGCGATGGTGCACGCCTGCTGGGGCTGGCCGTCCCGCTCGTCGTCGTGCTGGTGGCCGTGGCCCTCGACGCACTCCTCGACCGCCTGCCGGACCACGCGACGCGGGTGCTGGTCGGCGGCGTGCTGGTCCTGGTGCCGCTGAGCCTGATGCCCGACGCGCTGTGGGGCGTGGGTGGACGACTCGAGGCCGTCGCCTACCCCGCGGCGTACGACGACGCCCGAGCCGTGGTCTCACAGGCCCCGGCCGGCGACGCGGTGTCACTGCCCTTCGTGAGCTACCGGGCCCCGGCGTGGAACGGCGGTCGCAGGGTGCTGGACCCGCTGGGCCGCTACCCGGACCGACCGGTGGTCGTCAACGACGAGCTGGTCGTCTCGGGAGCCAGGGTCGCGGGGGAGGACCCCCGCGCGGCCCGGGTGGCAGCCGCCCTGGACGCCGCATCGCCCGGGGCGCGGTCCGCGCAGCTGCGCGCCGCGGGGGTCTCGGTCGCCGTGGTGGAGCAGATCGAGGGCTACCCGGTGCCCGAGCTGGCCGGCACGACCACGCTGGACGGTGACCTCACCGTGATCGAGCTCGGACCGGCCACCGTGTCGGAGCCGTCGGGTGCCCGGAGGACGGCGATGGCGGCGGCCTGGCTGGCCTGGCTGCTGGTGCCCGTGGGGGCCCTCGGTCTGGGGCTACGCCGTCGTCGTCGGGCCCGTCCCTGAGGTCGGGGAGATTCGGTGCGGCAATTGGCACACGGGGGTCTACCGACTGGTAGGGTCCGCGTCGTACCTGAGGAGGGTCATCCACTATGGGATCTGTCGTCGCGCCGCTCGTGAGCATCGTTGCCGGTGCTGTTCTTGGAGTCACCACGCTGATGGGCGTCATCTCGTCCCAGACGGGTGCCCCCGACCAGTCCCCGGCCAACGCCGAGGCCCCGGCCCTCGAGTACGGCACCGTCGCGGAGTGACCCGCGGGCGCGGCTCGTCGCTGCGCCTCCGGTCAGGTCCTCACGGACCCGACCTCTTGCCCGGGAGGACTACTCCTCGTCCGGGTCCTGGCTGTCGATCATCTCGCCGCGCAGCGCGCTGGCCACGACGTGGGCGAACGACTCCTGCGCGTGTCCCCAGGTGAACTGGTGGCTCATCGCGTGGGCTCCGTCGCCCAGACGGACCCGTTCCCCGCGGTCCTCCACCAACCGGCCCAGGGCTGCGGTGAACGCCCCCTCGTCGTCGACCAGCACGCCGGAGCGTCCGTCGGAGACCGACTCCCGGGTGCCCCCCGCCGACCGGTAGGCCACCGTCGGCGTCCGGTGCATCCCGGCCTCGCCGATCACCAGGCCCCAGCCCTCCTTGAGCGACGGCAGGGCCAGCAGCCACGCCTGCTCGTAGACCTCGTGCTTGCGCCGCTCGTCGACGTGGCCCTCGAAGACCACGGTGTCGCCCGCGCCACGGGCGGCGGCGTACGCGTGCAGCTCGGCCTCCCACCAGCCGCCGCCCACGACGTGGAGCCGCAGGTCGGGGTGGCGGTCGCGCAGCTCGAGCGCCGCGTCGATGGCGTGCTCCACCTGCTTGTGCGGGACGAGAC
>NZ_JBFUMD010000456.1:0-3130 GCF_054049555.1 Nocardioides sp. P5_C9_2 | reverse complement strand
GAGGTCCTCGCCGTGGGCCCAGGTGACACCGACGGCGCCGTAGCCCGTCACGTCCTGGGGCTTGCTGGTCACGCGGCTGCTGGTGACCGAGGCACCGACCACTGTGCGGCCCGCGAGTGCGCGGGCACTGCCGGTCGTCGTGGTGAGGGGGACCTCGGTGACGGTGGGCTCCACGACGGCGGTCGGCACGGTGGCCGAGCGCAGGGCGCCGGAGATGACGGCGGGACCGCCGGCGCCGGACGCACCCGGGTGCTGGCCGACGATGTCGAGGGAGATCACCCCCGAGGCCGGGGTGAGGACGGCAAGGACGACACCGAGGGCCAGCAGCTGCTGGCAGGCGGTGATGAAACGGGCCTGTACGAGACGCATATTGACTACTCCAGTGCGCGGGGAAGGTCACACGAGACGCAACTTTCACACCAGTCACACGAGTTCGCCAGAGTTCGTGAGTAACTACAATCGTGTAATTTCCAGTCGACACGCCGACGACTTCCACGATTGTCAAGTTCCTAGGCGTGCGGCGGGGGCAAATCGCGCCGATCGCCCGGTCCTGCGACGGCCAGATGGACCAACGCGCTCGACCTGACTCAACTGGCGGCGGACGACACCCGCGCGGCCGATCGAGACGTCGTACGCCGCCAGCAACCGGCGCGTGCCCCAGCAGGACGCCGTACGCCGCCAGCTACCGACGCCCCAAGGGCCGCCCGCGGAGCTACCCCGCCAGCCCCACGCCCCGCCGCGCCAAGTGGCGGCGGACGACACCCGCGCGGCCGATCCAGACGTCGTACGCCGCCAGCTACCGACGCCCCGGGGGTCGCCCACGGAGCTGACCCCGCCAGCCCCACACCCCGCCGCGCCAAGTGGCGGCGGACGACACCCGCGCGGTCGATCGAGACGTCGTACGCCGCCAGCCATCGGCGCGTGCCCCAGCAGGACGCCGTACGCCCCCAGCTACCGACGCCCCGGGGCCGCCCACGGAGCTGACCCCGCCAGCCCCACGCCCCCGCCGCGCCAACTGGCGGCGGACGACACCCGCGCAGCCGATCCAGACGTCGTACGCCGCCACCTACCGGCGCGTGCCCCAGCAGGACGCCGTACGCCGCCAGCTGCCAACGCCCCGGGGCCGCCCGCGGAGCGACGGTCGCATCAGATGTCGGCGCCGAGCCCGTCGTCGGACCGGCGACCCACCTCGTCGTCGTCATCGTCGTACTCGAGGAAGGTGATCCCCTCGTCGACGTCACCGTCGAAGGCCAGCTTGCCCTTCTCCAGCACCAGGAGCCGGTCGCAGAGGTTGCGGACCGAGCCGGGCGCGTGCGAGACGTAGAACATCGTGACGCCCGACTTCACGATCTCGTCCATGCGCTTCTTGCACTTGCGCTTGAACGGCCGGTCCCCCACTGCCAGCGCCTCGTCGGCGATGAAGATGTCGGCGTCCACGTTGATGGCCACCGCGAAGCCGAGCCGGGCCTTCATGCCCGAGCTGTAGTAGGCGACCTCGGTGTCGAGGAACTTGCCGAGGTCGGCGAAGTCGACGATCTCGTCGAACTTGCGGTCGGTCTCGGCCCGCGACATCCCGAGGATCGCCGCGTTCAGGTACAGGTTGTCGCGGCCCGTGAGCTGGCTGTCGAAGCCGGCCCCGGTGGCGATCAGGCCGGCGATCCGGCCGCGGGTCAGCACCGAGCCGGAGTCGGGGCGCATCACACCGCTGACGAGCTTGAGCAGGGTCGACTTGCCGGAGCCGTTGAGGCCCATCAGGCCCACCGACTCCCCCTCCTGCACGGTGAAGCTCACGTCGTCGACGGCGTTGAAGACGTCGTGGGTCTTGCGGCCACGAGCCTTGGCCAGCGCCATCTGCTTGAGCGAGCGGTGGTAGGACATCGTGAACGTCTTGGTGGCGTTCTCCACCTTGATCATCGTGGTCATCAGAGGCGCTCCGGCACTCGCGACTCGAGCCGGGCGAACAGCCGCTGGGCGAGCACGACGCACACGAGGGCGGCGAGCGTCATCAGCAGGCCCCGGGTGAAGAGGTGGTCGGGCAGGTGCAGGGACTCGGTGTACGCCGGGTCGCTGGTGGTGCCGGTCCAGAAGCCGCGCTGGAACAGCAGCACCGCCTCGGCCATCGGGTTCCAGAGGTAGTACGTCGCGATCGGCTCGCCGAAGCGCTCCTGCACCAGGGTGTAGGGGTACATCATCGGCACGCTGAAGGTGACGAACTGGGTGAGCGTCTGGGCCACCTTGCCGAAGTCGCGCATGAAGACGTTGGCCACGCTGAAGACCAGGCCGAGCGCGAGGCCCAGCAGGGCGGTCAGGCTGAAGCCCAGCAGCATCGCGGCCATCCCCACGGGATCCGGGATCCACCCCAGCAGGACGCAGGCGAAGACCAGGATCACCAGCATCGGCACGGTGTGCCAGGCCGCCACCATCATCCGCGAGACCGGGAACATCTCGCGCGGCACCGGGAGCTTGGTGATCAGGGACCGGTTCTGGATCAGCGACTGGGTGCCGCCGTTGAAGGTCTCGGTGAAGAAGTGGACGACCACCATGCCCGAGAAGAGGTGCACGGCGAAGTTCTCCATGCTGCCGCCGCGGCCCACCATGACCTGGAACAGGAAGTAGAACAGGCAGAACCGGATGGCCGGCTGGAGGTAGCTCCACACCCACCCGAGCACGGTCCCCTGGTAGCGGGACTGGATGGTGTTGCGCACCAGCATCCGCAGCAGGTAGCGCCGACGCGCGACCTCGGCGAGCCCGGTCGCCGCCGGTGGCGCGAGCGGCATCGCCTCGAGCTCGTCACGGGTGGGACGTCGCGAGGCCGGGGTGCCGGAGGTCAGGGTGCCGCTCATGCAGACGCCGACCCCGTGTCCGCGTCCGTCCCGGCGCTCGCGCCGGTCCAGGGCTCGAAGGTCTTCTCCCATGCCTCCGGCGAGGTGATGTCGCCGAGCGCCGCGCGGTACTCGGCGGCGAGCCGCGGCCACTCCCGCTGGAAGCGGGCGTGGATCTCCGCGGTCCGCTTCATCTGGTCGCGGAACGTGTTCGGGTCACGCTGGTAGAGCGCGGCCGAGTTGCCGTCGGGCATCGAGACCACGGCCGAGTCGTAGCGCGCGATGCGGTACCACTTGGCGTCCATGGC
>NZ_JBFUMD010000455.1:0-3156 GCF_054049555.1 Nocardioides sp. P5_C9_2 | reverse complement strand
CTGCCGGCCCTCGCCGCGATCAGGACCTCGCGCGGCGCCCGCGGCGAGCGGGGTGCCGGCGTCCTCTACCTCGCCCCCACCAAGGCCCTGGCCCACGACCAGCTGTCCACGATCGCCGGGCTCGGGCTCGACGTCCGGGCCGCGACGCACGACGGCGACAGCCCGCGCGAGCAACGGGAGTGGACGCGCGACTTCGGGGAGTACGTGCTCACCAACCCCGACATGCTGCACCGCTCGCTGCTGCCCGGGCACGCCCGGTGGGGGTCGTTCTTCGCCTCCCTGCAGTACGTCGTCGTCGACGAGTGCCACCACTACCGCGGTGTCTTCGGCGCCCACGTCTCGCACGTGCTGCGCCGGCTCCGGCGGGTGTGCGCGATGTACGGCGCGTCGCCGACGTTCGTGCTGGCCTCTGCCACCGTCTCCGACCCGGAGGTCGCGGCCGGGCGGTTGACCGGGCTGCCGGTCGAGGCGGTGACGGCCGATCACTCCCCTCGCGGCCAGGTCTCGCTGCTGCTGTGGGAGCCGCCGTTCGTCAGCCACGCCGGCGAGCACGGCGCCCCGGTCCGTCGGGCCGCGTCGTCGGAGGTGGCCGACCTGCTGGCAGACCTGGTGGCCGAGGACGTGCGGACCCTCGCCTTCGTCCGGTCCCGGCGCGGGGCGGAGCAGGTGGCCCTCACGGCGGCCGAGCTGCTTGCCGAGGTCGACCCGTCGCTCCCGTCCCGGGTGGCGGCCTACCGCGGTGGCTACCTGCCCGAGGAGCGCCGGGCGCTCGAGGCGGCCCTGCGACGCGGTGAGCTCACCGGTCTCGCCGCCACCAACGCGCTCGAGCTCGGCATCGACATCAGCGGTCTCGACGCGGTCCTGATCGCAGGATTCCCGGGCACCCGGGCGGCCCTGTGGCAGCAGGTCGGCCGGGCCGGGCGAGGCGCGCAGGACGCGCTCGGGATCCTGGTGGCCCGCGACGACCCGCTGGACACCTACCTCGTCAGCCATCCTGAGGCGCTCATCGGCCGTCCGGTGGAGGCGACGGTCTTCGACACCACCAACCCCTACGTCCTGGGCCCCCACCTCTGCGCCGCCGCCCAGGAGGCGCCGTTGACCGAGGAGGACCTCCCGCTCTTCGGTCCGACGTCCCGCGACGTGGTCGAGCGGCTCGCCGAGAGCGGTCTGCTCCGTCGCCGGGCACGGGGGTGGTTCTGGACCGACCGCCGGCGGGCGAGCGACCTGGCCGACATCCGCTCCACCGGCGGCAGCCAGGTGCAGCTGATCGAGTCGTCGACCGGCCGGGTCATCGGCACCGTCGACGGGGCCAGCGCCCACGGCACCGCCCACCCCGGCGCGGTCTACGTGCACCGGGGCGAGACCTGGCTCGTCGAGTCGCTCGACCTCGACGAGCACGTCGCCGTGATGCACCCCGCCGATCCCGACTACTCGACCACCGCCCGCGAGGTCACCGACATCACCGTGCTCGCCGAGCGCGAGCACCGCGACTGGGGCGCCTGCCGCCTCTCGCTCGGCGAGGTCGACGTCTCGCACCAGGTCGTGTCCTTCCTCAAGCGGCGCCAGCCGGGCGGCGAGGTGCTGGGCGAGGAGCCGCTCGACCTGCCGGAGCGGTCGCTGCGCACCACGGCGGTGTGGTGGACCGTCCCGGCCGACCTGCTGGCCGAGTCGGGCCTCGCCGCGGCCGACCTGCCGGGTGCGGCGCACGCGGCCGAGCACTGCTCGATCGGCCTGCTGCCACTCTTCGCGACGTGCGACCGCTGGGACATCGGCGGCGTGTCGACCGCGCTGCACGCCGACACCGGATGCCTGACGGTCTTCGTCCACGACGGGCACCCGGGCGGCGCGGGCTTCGCCGAGCGCGGGTTCGTCGCGGCACGCGAGTGGCTGACCGCGACCCGGGAGGCCATCGCCGGGTGCGAGTGCGAGGCCGGGTGCCCCTCCTGCATCCAGTCGCCCAAGTGCGGCAGCCAGAACAACCCCCTGGACAAGCCCGGGGCGGTCGCGCTGCTGGACCTGCTGCTGACCCATGCCACGGGTGGGTAACCTTCGCCCATGGTGATTCTGGGACTGCTGCTGATCATTCTCGGGGCGATCGCGATCCTGTCGGCGATCTTCGTCAGCGAGGGCAGCGGTGTGCTCCTGGGGATCGACATGAGCACCCTGTCGATCTTCCTGGTCGGAGTGGCCGCGGGCGCGGCCGTGCTCTGGGGCTACTCGATCCTCAAGTGGGGCACCCGCCGCGGCCTCGCGCACCGGCGCGAGCGCAAGGAGCTCACCCGGCTCAACGAGAAGCTGGACCGCGTGGAGTCCGATCGCCGCGACGAGCACCCCACGGCTCCCGACGAGCGCATCTGACACCAGACCCGACCGGCGATCACCGCCCGCCGGTTGGGGCGTAACCGGTCCACTGGTGTCCGCACCCACCCCACGGTCATCGGACCGCCCGGTGCGGCCCTCAGCCACCAGCGCCCCATCTCGTAGGTGGTCGTCGTGTAGCCACGCCCGAGCTCGGACAGCTGGACGACACCGAAGCGGCGTACGGCAGCCCCGGTGACGGCGGCCCCGACACCGGCCACCGCCAGCACCACGCCGACCGTGGTGAACGCCAGCCGACCGTCATCGGCCCCGAGGAGCACGGCCGCGACCACGGCGAGCACCGACACGCCGCCGATCACGGCGACCCGGCGCAGCGCCCCGGCCGCCGTGGGCCCTTCGACCCGTGGCGGGCTCGGGGGCACCCGCGGCACCTGGCCGTCCCGGGCAGCCTCGACGTAACCCGGGACGTCCCGCGGCTGCGGTGACGTCCCGGGACCGTGATTGATGCGCGCGCAAACCTCATCGAGATCCCCCCTCGTGCGTGAGCGCCACAAGGTAGGAAGGCATCGTCGGCACCGGCAATGACCTCACTTGCCTAGTGCCGATTCCCGAGCCCTCCGATCTACTACCCGCGCGAGCCTCGGCCCTGATGTCGTGGGGCGGACCTCCCAGCACGGCGACCCCGGGCACCAGGACGATCACCCGCACTGCGGTCCCGGAGCGGGCACAGGCGACGAGGTCCGCCTCGTTGGCCCGGGCGGTCCGCGTCGCGGCGGCGCAGGCGTCCCGTCCGTGGCTCGCGGCGACGGCCCCGGCCAGGGCCGCCAGGTCGGCGGC
>NZ_JBFUMD010000454.1:0-3159 GCF_054049555.1 Nocardioides sp. P5_C9_2 | reverse complement strand
GTGGTGTCCTGGGTGAGGGTCACGGTGGCACCGCCGACGGTGCGGGAGGTGGTGATGTCCACGGCCGAGGCGTCGTACCCGGCACCGTCGACCACCAGGTCGTCGACACCTGCCCGCTCCACGACCAGGCGGACGTGCGGGGCCACGGACCCGGCCAGGGCGGCGGCGTCGACCGGCGCGCCGACCTGCTCCAGCCCGTCGACGAGCTGACCGACCACGACCGCCTGCTGTCGCAGGCCGTCGGCCTCCGTCGCGTGGACGATGTCCCCGAGGGTCAACGCACGGACCAGCCCGGCGACGACGACGATCACCAGTGCGAGGCCCACGAAGGCGAGAGCGAGCCTCTCACGCACGGGTCAGTCCCCACCCTCGAGCCGGAAGCCCACGCCACGGATGGCGATGACCCGGTCGGACGACCCGGCCTCCTCGAGCTTGTTGCGCAGCCGGCCGATCGTGACGTCGAGCGTCTTCGTCGAGCCGAACCAGTTCTCGTCCCACACCTCGCTCATCAGCTGCTCGCGGGGCACGACCTTGTCGCGGTGCGCGGCCAACAGGGCGAGGACGTCGAACTCCTTGGCGGTCAGCGCCACCTCGGCGTCGGCCAGCATGACGCGGCGGGCGTCGGTGTCGATGCGCAGCGCCGACGGATCGACCACCGCCTCCTCGCTGGGCGCGGCGGCGGCCTGGCTGCGTCGCAGCAGCGCCCGGACCCGGGCCTGCAGCTCGGCGAGACCGAAGGGCTTGGAGAGGTAGTCGTCGGCGCCGAAGTCGAGGCCGACCACGCGGTCGAGCTCGCCGGCGCGAGCGGTGACGATCATGATGCCGCCCTCGAAGCCGCCGTCGCGAGCGGCCCGGCACACGTCCAGGCCGTCCATGTCGGGCAGGCCGAGGTCGAGGATCATGATGTCGGCGGTGGCCGACGCGAGGTGGGCCAGAGCCTCCCGACCGCTGGGGACCCAGACGACGCCGTATCCCTCACGCTCCAACGTGCGGACGAGCGGGAAGGCGATGTCTTCTTCGTCCTCGACGACCAGTACCTGTGCCATGTCCGCGAGCATAGTTGCGACGGGCTCCTCGAGCGCGGCACTCTCCATGGCTGGCGTCCTCGACCCCGCGGGGCTGTCGTCGTGGGCAACCGTCGCGGTCGTTGGATGGCCCGGCCGACGAAGGGGGTCCGTCGGCCGGGCAGTCCCAACCCACCACGGTTGTCTGGGTGTCGACCAGGTCGACACGACAAACCTAGGATCGCGCCCCGCACGTCGGTCCCACCGCGGGCCTACGCGGTCCACACAGCTGCCCCACCGTTCGGTAACAGCCACCTGGGCACCGTGTCGGCGGTCGGCACCGGGCGGTCGGCGCAGCGCCCGGAGTCGGTCCCGGGGCGCTCAGGACAGGAAGAGGTCGCCGTGCTCCTGCACCCGCTCCAGGACCTCCTCGAAGCGGAACTGGTCCAGACCGAGCGGGTCCTCCGCACCCTCCTCCACCTCGTCCCAGGTCACCGGGGTGGCGACCGTGGGCAGGGCACGACCGCGCAGGGAGTACGGCGAGATGGTGGTCTTGGAYCCGGAGTTCTGGGACCAGTCGAGGAACACCTTGCCGGGACGCTTGGCCTTCGTCATGGCCGCGGTCACCAGCGTCGGGTGCGCGGCCYGGAGCTCCTCCGCCACCTCCTTGGYGAGCGCTGTCGTGCCCTCGCTGTCGAGGCCTCCCCCGCGGCCCTGCGGGAGGGCGGCGTACAGGTGGAGGCCCTTGCTGCCGCTGGTGACCGGGCTGCACTCGAGGTCGCGCTCGGCCAGGGCGTCGCGCACCATGAGTGCCACCCGGCAGCACTCGTGCAGGCTCGCCGGCTCGCCCGGGTCCAGGTCGATGACGAGCCGGTCCGGCGTGCGCGGTCGGCCCGCCCTGGTCACCCGCCACTGGTGCACGTGCAGCTCGAGGGCGGCCAGGTTGGCCAGCCAGGTGAGCGTGGCCAGGTCGTCGCAGATCGGGAAGTCGAGAGTGTCCCGGTCGCTCTCCGCCCCTGTACGACGCGCGCGGCTGCCCGTCGTCGGGACGCTGGCCGTGCGCACCCACGACGGCGTCCCGGCGGGCTTGTTCTTCTCGAAGAAGCTGTTGCCCTCGACCCCGTGCGGCCAGCGGATGCGGGTCACCGCCCGGTCGCGCAGGTGCGGGAGCAGCACCCCCGACACGGTGGCGTAGTAGTTGAGCACCTCGCCCTTGGTGGTCCCGGTGCGTGGGTAGAGCACCTTGTCGAGGTTGCTGATCGACAGGGTGCGGCCCTCGACGTCGACCTGGAGCTCGCTCACCCGAGGTCCTCCGGAGCAAGGTCGCTGCGGACACCCCGGTACGACGGCTGGCGCAGGCGCCTGCCCGGCGTACGGCTGTGGGTGTCGACGTCCACGACCACCCGGGGCTCGACCCAGTGCGTGCCCGTGGCGTCGACGCGCGGCACCTCGTCGGCGAAGGCGCTGTCGTCCCGCGCGGATCCCGCGAGCAGCTCGGTCAGCAGCCGACTGGCGGCTCCACCGATACCGCTGCCGACCCGGCCGCGGTACATCAGGCCCTCCGGCGTCGGCTCCCCGACCAGCAGCGCGGCCAGACGGTCGCTGGTGCCCTCCTGCGGACGCCAGCCGGCCACGACGTAGGAGAACCGGTGCCGGTGCGCGAGCTTGACCCAGTGGGTGCTGCGGGCGCCGAAGGTGTAGCGCGACGACAACCGCTTGCTCACCACCCCCTCGAGCCCCTGCTGGAGGGTCGCGTCGAGGAGCATCGCGCCGTCGTCGTACGACGCCGGGACCTGCCACGTGCCGGAGAGCCCGAGGCCCTCGAGGAGCTCGCGACGCTCGGCGAGCGGACGGCCGGTGAGGTCCTCGCCGTCGAGGCGGAGCAGGTCGAAGACCATGTACGTCGCGGGGATCCGGTCGGCGAGCCGGGCCGCGGTGGTCGCGGAGCGGACGTGCATCCGCTCCTGGAGGACCGAGAAGTCGGGCAGCCCGTCGGCGTTGAGACCGATGACCTCGCCGTCCACCAGCAGGTCCCGGTCGCCCAGCGGGCTGTCGTGGACGTCGGGCCACGCGATCGAGGCGTCGTTGTCGTTGCGGGTGGTGAGCCGGGCACGGCCGCCGCTCCCCTCGCGGACGTCGGCGAGGATCCGGACCC
>NZ_JBFUMD010000453.1:0-3160 GCF_054049555.1 Nocardioides sp. P5_C9_2 | reverse complement strand
CCTCCGACGTTCGAGGAGCAACGCACCTTCGTCGAGGACCCTGGCAACGAGGTGGCCGAGGCCGACCTCGGGGACGGCCGGCGCGGGTGGGTCGGTTCCGGCCCGTCCGCCGGGCACGCCGCGGCGAAGGTCGTGACCCTGCTCGACGACCTCATGCTGCACGTGTCGGTGACGTCCTGGGACGACGACGCCGGGGTGGACGCCGCGCAGGTCCGGGACGAGGCCCTCGCGCTGGCCGAGGCCGTCGTCGCCGTGGTCGCGGCGAGGAGCGAGTGACACGATGAGCGACCCGTTCACCTTCTTCGACGCCTCCGCGGCGCCCGACCCCCAGCAGCCGTCACGGGACGACACGCTGCACGAGATGAGCCGCACGGGTGTCGAGGCCAGCCTCGACCGCGCCCTCGACCACCTCGACGACGTCGTGGCCCGCGCCTCGGCCCGCGACCGCGCCGAGGGCGTCTCGCCCGAGCTGGCGCGGTTGCTGGACGAGATCACCGGCACCGACGACGCCCCGAGCACGTGGGCGTCCCTGCACCGCCGGGTGGAGACGGGCGTGACCACGTGGGACTCGTTCTGGGCGGACCCGTCGGTCGAGGAGGACGGGATGCGCCTGGTCTTCGAGGCGATGAGCCGCTCCGGGCGGCGCCTGGCCCAGGGGCTCGCGTCGGCCCGGGAGGGACAGTCCGGCACCGGGGCCTGATCGTCCCTCGTCACCATCACCCACCGTTCACGATCCGGTGACACACTCACTCCATGTCCGACACCACGTCCCTGCCGACCAACGTCGGAGCCTCCGTCGAGGACGGCCCCACCACCGAGCCGTTCGGACACCCCCCCGACACCTTCGACGTCGAGCCGCCCTACGTCCCCGACGCCGACGAGATCGCCGCCGTCGAGAAGTACCACGACCGGTTCCTGGACCGGGAGCTGTCATGGCTGCGCTTCAACCAGCGCGTCCTCGAGCTGGCCGAGGACCCCACGCTGCCGCTGCTCGAGCGCACCCGCTTCCTGGCCATCTTCGCCAGCAACCTCGACGAGTTCTTCATGGTCCGGGTGGCCGGCCTCAAGCGCCGCATCGCCGCCGGGGTCGCCGTACGAGCCGCGAGCGGCCTGCTCCCCCGCGACCAGCTCGAGCTCCTCTGGGAGGGCAGCCGCGAGATGATGCAGCGCCACGCGCTGGTGTTCAACGAGAAGGTCATCCCCGAGCTGCGTGCCCAAGGAATCGAGATCGTCCGCTGGTCCGAGCTGGACCGCGAGGAGCAGAAGGTCTGCAAGAAGCTCTTCAAGGACCGCATCTTCCCCGTCCTGACCCCGCTGGCCGTCGACCCGGCCCACCCCTTCCCCTACATCTCGGGGCTCTCGCTCAACCTCGCCGTCGTGGTGCGCAACCCCAAGTCCGGCACCGAGCACTTCGCCCGGGTCAAGGTGCCGCCGATCTTCAGCCGCTTCGTGCCCGTGGGCAACCAGCGCTTCGTGCCGCTCGAGGACGTCATCGGCGAGCACCTCAAGAAGCTCTTCCCCGGCATGGAGGTGCTGCAGGCCCACACCTTCCGGGTGACCCGCAACGAGGACCTCGAGGTCGAGGAGGACGACGCGGAGAACCTGCTCGCCGCCCTCGAGAAGGAGCTGCTGCGCCGTCGGTTCGGCCCGCCGGTGCGTCTCGAGGTGGAGGAGTCGATCGACCCGAAGGTGCTGGACCTGCTCGTCTCCGAGCTCGGCGTGACCCGCGAGGAGGTCTCCCGGCTCCAGGGCCCGCTCGACCTGCGCGGCCTCCACTCCATCGCCGACCTCCCCCGCGAGGACCTCAAGTACCCGGCGTTCCTGCCCTCGACGCACCCGCAGCTCGCGGAGATCGAGAGCTCGAAGCCGGTCGACGTCTTCGAGGCCGTACGCCGCCAGGACGTCCTGCTGCACCACCCGTACGACTCGTTCGCGACCTCGGTGCAGCGGTTCCTGGAGCAGGCGGCCGCCGACCCGCACGTGCTGGCGATCAAGCAGACGCTCTACCGCACGTCGGGTGACAGCCCGATCATCGACGCCCTCGTCGACGCCGCGGAGGCCGGCAAGCAGGTGCTGGTGATCGTGGAGATCAAGGCCCGCTTCGACGAGTCCAACAACATCCGCTGGGCCCGCAAGCTCGAGCAGGCCGGCTGCCACGTGGTCTACGGCCTCGTCGGCCTCAAGACCCACTGCAAGCTGTCGATGGTCGTCCGCGACGAGCCCGACGGCATCCGCCGCTACACCCACATCGGCACCGGCAACTACAACCCCAAGACGGCGCGGCTCTACGAGGACATCGGGCTGCTCACCGCCGACCCCGCGGTCGGCGAGGACGTCGCCCACCTCTTCAACAACCTGTCCGGCATCAGCCGCAACACGACGTACGACAGCCTGCTCGTCGCCCCGGACAGCGTCCGCGACGGCCTCATCACCCAGATCCACGCCGAGGTCGCCAACCACCAGGCGGGCCGCACGTCGGGGATCCGGATCAAGGCCAACTCGATCGTCGACGAGGCGATCATCGACGCGCTGTACCTCGCCTCGCAGGCGGGCGTGCAGGTCGAGCTGCTGATCCGCGGCATCTGCGCGCTGCGTCCCGGGGTGCCCGGCCTGTCGGAGACGATCCGGGTCCGCTCCGTGCTGGGCAGGTTCCTCGAGCACAGCCGGGTCTTCTGGTTCGCCAACGACGGCGAGCCGCTGACCTGGATCGGCTCGGCCGACATGATGCACCGCAACCTCGACCGTCGGGTGGAGGTGCTGGTGCGGCTGCCGGGCGTGCRCAAGACCGCGGAGGTGGGCGCCCTGCTGGACCTGGCGTTCGACGCCGACACCTCCGCGTGGCACCTCGATGCGAGCGGCGAGTGGGCCCTCAACGACGGCACCGTGCACCTGCAGGAGGCCCTCATCGCCAAGCAGCGGCGCCGCCGCTGACGCGCGATTGCCTCCGCGGGACCACGACCCCCTAACATGTGGTCGTTCTTCCCCCCGCCCTTCGGAGTTCTCCGTGCGTTTGAAATTCCGCCCTGTCGACAGCTCGTTCTACGACCTCTTCAGCGAGGCCGCAGGGCACCTCGTCGTGGGCTCCGGCCTGCTGGCCGAGATGCTCAGCGAGGGCAACGACCGTGAGGCCGTCGCCCAGCAGATGCGCGAGGCCGAGCAC
>NZ_JBFUMD010000452.1:0-3162 GCF_054049555.1 Nocardioides sp. P5_C9_2 | reverse complement strand
CGCGCTTGCCGGCGATCGCGATGACGCCACAGAGCGCGAACGACACCACGATCCCCACGACGGCGACGACGGCCGCCTGCCAGAACGAGATGCCGAAGCCGAGCACGAACGAGCCGTAGCTGATGCCGAAGACGCTCACGTTGGCCGCGAACCACGGCCAGAAGAGGTCGGCCGGGCGTGCCGTCCGGTCCGCCTCGTCGATGATCTCGATGCCCGTCGTCTCGACTCCGAGGGCGCGGGTCTGCTCCAGCGTGCGGTCGCTCATGTGCTCATCGTGCCGTACGCCGCCGGGACGGGATCGCGACGAGCCCGGAACCGGTGTGCGACGCTGGCCGGCATGGGCGTGCAGGACGAGGCGGAGGACATCGAGCCGCGGAGCGTCGAGGAGTGGTCGGCCTGGCTCGTGGCCCACCACGGCCGCGGCAGCGGCGTCTGGCTGGTCTCGCGTCGACGGGCCGCCGACCGGGCGGTCTCGTACGAGGACTGCGTGGTCGAGGCGCTGCGCTGGGGCTGGGTGGACTCGACCCAGAAGCCGGTCGACGACCAGCGGACCCGGATGTGGTTCGCACCCCGCCGACCCGTCAGCGTGTGGACCCGGCCCAACAAGGACCGGATCGCCCGCCTGGAGGCGGAGGGTCGCCTCGAGGCACCCGGCCGGGCCGCTGTCGAGACCGCTCGGGCCAACGGCAACTGGACCCTGATGGATGCGGTCGACGACCGGGTCGTGCCCGAGGACCTGGCCGCGGCCTTCGCCGCCCATCCCGGGTCCCGGGACCACTGGGACGACTTCTCCCCCTCGGCCCAGAAGCAGATGCTGGCCTGGATCGTCACGGCGAAGCGCGACGAGACCCGTGTCCTGCGCGTGGAGGCCACGGCACAGGCCGCCGCGCGCGGCGAGAAGGCCTACGGCTGACCCAGCAGCGTGGGCGAACGCCTACGGCTGGGGTACGGCGCAGCCGTCGGGGCCACACGCGTCACCGGCGTCCCCCGCGCCTCCCACCATCTGCACGGCCGGCGTGCGCTCCGACCAGGCCCGCTCCAGCACCTGGCTGAAGGTCTCGGCCGGCTGGGCCCCGCTGACGCCGTACTTCTCGTCGATCACGAAGAACGGGACGCCGGTGGCACCGAAGCRCTGCGCCTGCTCGATGTCGGCCCACACCTCGTCGGCCAGCTCGTCGCTGCCGAGCACCCGGTCGACCGCGGACGCGTCCAGCCCGGCCGCGACGGCTACCTCACGGAGCACGGCATGGTCGGCCACGTTGCGCGCCTCGACGAAGTACGCCGTGAGGAGCGCCTCCTTGAGCATCCCCTGGAGCGCCGACCCGCCCTCGTGGTGCGCCAGGTGCAGGAGCCGGTGCGCGTCCAGGGTGCCGACACGCAGCGAGTCGTGGTGGCGCCACACCATGCCCTCCTCGGCGGCCACCGCCTCGACCCGGTCGATCATGTCCCTGCCCGCCGCGGGGCCGCCGCCGTACTTGCGCCCCAGCGCCTCCGCGACGGTCTCGACTGGTACGTCGGGGGCGCCGGGGTCGAGCTGGAAGGAGTGCCAGACGACCTCCACATCGGCGGCGTGCTCGAAGCCCGCCAGGGCCGTCTCGAGACGGCGCTTGCCGATGAAGCACCAGGGGCAGACCACGTCGGACCAGATGTCGATGCGCATGGTGTCCCGAACGCTCGACGGACCCCCGGATGTTCCCGGGGGTCCGTCGGATCGCACGTGGGTCAGCGGGTCGCGGTGCCCTCGACGTAGTCGGAGTCGTGCGACTTCACCCAGGCCATGAGCTTGCGCAGCTCGCGACCGGTGGACTCGATCGGGTGCTGCTCACCCCGGGCGCGCAGCTCCTTGAACTCCGGCGCGCCGGCGTCCTGGTCGTCGATGAAGCGCTGCGCGAACGCACCGTTCCTGATGTCCTCCAGGACGGCCTGCATGTTCTCCTTCACCTGCGGGGTGATCACCCGCGGACCGGAGACGTAGTCGCCGTACTCGGCCGTGTCGGAGACCGACCAGCGCTGCTTGGCGATGCCGCCCTCGTACATCAGGTCGACGATCAGCTTGAGCTCGTGCAGGCACTCGAAGTAGGCGACCTCGGGCTGGTAGCCGGCCTCGATGAGCGTCTCGAAGCCGTACATCACGAGCTGGGAGGCGCCGCCGCAGAGCACGGCCTGCTCGCCGAAGAGGTCGGTCTCGGTCTCCTCGGCGAAGGTCGTCCTGATGCCGCCGGCGCGCAGGCCGCCGATGCCCTTGGCGTACGACAGCGCGAGGTCCCAGGCGCTGCCCGAGGCGTCCTCCTCGACGGCGACGAGGACCGGCACGCCGCGGCCGTCGACGTACTCGCGACGGACCAGGTGGCCGGGGCCCTTCGGGGCGACCATGAAGACGTCGACGCCCTCGGGCGGGGTGATGTAGCCGAAGCGGATGTTGAAGCCGTGCCCGAAGACGAGCGTGTCACCCGGGGTGAGGTGCGGCTCGATCGACTCGGCGTAGACGTGGCGCTGCACCTGGTCGGGGGTGAGGATGACGATGACGTCGGCCTCCTCCACCGCCTCGGCGACGTCGAGGACGCGCAGGCCCTCGGCCTCGGCCTTGGCGCGGCTCTTCGAGCTCGGCGCGAGACCGACGCGGACGTCGACGCCCGAGTCGCGCAGGCTCAGCGCGTGGGCGTGGCCCTGGCTGCCGTAACCGATGACGGCGACGTTCTTGCCCTGGATCAGGGACAGGTCGGCGTCGTCGTCGTAGAACATCTCAGCCACTGGTGGCTCTCCTTCTGGTTGGGACGTGCAGGATCGGGAAGGGTTTCGATCAACCGTCGGACACGGCGGGCGCCGGGACGGGTACCGGTCGGAGGCTGCGCTCGCTGATCGAGCGCGAGCCACGGCCGATGGCGACCATGCCCGACTGGACGAGCTCGCGGATGCCGAAGGGCTCGAGCACCCGCAGGAAGTCGGCGAGCTTGTCGGAGTTGCCGGTGACCTGGATGGTGACCGCGTCCGGGGCCACGTCGACGACCTTGGCCCGGAAGAGCTGTACGGCGTCGAGGACGGCGCCCCGGGTGGCGGCGTCGGCGCGGACCTTGACCAGCATCAGCTCCCGGTCGATCGAGCCGGCGTGGTCGAGCTCGACGATCTTGATGACCTCCACCAGCTTGTTGAGCTGCTTGGTCA
>NZ_JBFUMD010000451.1:0-3197 GCF_054049555.1 Nocardioides sp. P5_C9_2 | reverse complement strand
TCGCTGCCGTCAGCGTCGCCTCGACCTGGTCGGCCACGGCCGGGGTGACCTTGACGCCCTCTTCGCGGGCCAGCCCGCGCGCCTTGGTGGTGACCGCCGCGGTGAGCTGGCGGCGCTGCCGGGTGAGGGCGCGCAGCTCCTCGCCGTCGAGGTTGGCCTGGGCCTCGCGCAGCGCCGTACCGACCTCGAGCACCTGGTCGACCTGCCCGGCGTCGCGGCGGACGAGGAGGTTGACCACCCAGGCGGCGAGCGACGGCTTCTTCAGCGCCTTCAGCCGGGCGGCCAGGTCCTTGTCGCCCTTGTGCTCCTTGACCAGCGCGTCGCGGGCGGGGGTGAAGTCACCCAGCGCGAGCGCGTAGAGCCCGTCGGCGAGCTCGAGGAGCGGGTCTGTCACGTCCGCGATCCTAGGACCGGGCGACCGCCGGCCCCGGGCGGTGGGTCACCGCCGGACGGGTCAGGGCGTACTCCAGCTCCGTCGGGTGCGGCACCCACGGGCACTCCTGCTCCACCCCGGTCGCGCTCCAGCCGAGCCGTTCGTAGAGGCGCCGGGCCCGGTGGTTGGCGTCGAGCACCCACAGCCGCCGTGCGCCGTGGGCGACCGAGCGCGCGACCCCGGCCTTGGCGAGGCCGGTCCCCCAGGCGTCGGGGTGCACGGCCAGGTGCCGCAGCGACTCGTCGTCGTACGCCGCGAAGGCGAGCAGGCCGTCGTCCCCGTCAACCACCTCGACCACCACCTCGGGGTCCTCGAGGACCAGGGCCCAGCGGGCGAGCACCGCGTCGTCGGGGAAGGGGAAGCGGTCGGCGGGGAAGACGTGCGCGAGGCCGACCAGGTTGGCGGCCCGCTCGAGGTCGCGCAACGGGCCGGCGTCCCCGGGGCCGGCCGTGCGCCAGACGGAGGTCCTCACGGGCGTCCCGCCGCCGTCCACGCCGCGTGGGCCACGCGCGTGCGCTCCCACAGGTCGACGAGGTCCTCGTCGGTGCCGACCGGCAGCAGCATCCGGTCGACGAGCGCCTCACGCCACGCGTCGTACGACGACAGCTCGGTCTCGGTCCGCACGGTGGCGGTCTGCTCGGTGAGCAGGCAGCCCCGCAGGGTGAGCGCCGCGTCCCCGTCGTGGCGCTGCACGACCAGCTTCGACCGGAAGGGCGAGTCGGCGGCGGTGCTGAGGGCGCGGTGGGCGGCCTCCACGGCCGCCGGGTCGCTCGGGCGCTCGGTGACGACGACGCCGGTGAACGCGCCGGAGGGATCGTGGTCGAAGGTCCAGGCGGCCGGCCCCCGCGGCCGGCCGGCGGCCTGGGCGCCGTACCCGGCCCCGATCTCGTAGCGGAACCCGTCGACGCGCTGCTCGCCCCGCACCAGCGCGAGCGGCTCGGCGAACCCGTCACCGAGCCCGGCGTCGACCCACCAGTGCCCGCCCGGGTTGTCGTCGGTGGGCAGGCCGCTGACCACCAGGACGAGGTGGTTGAGGGAGGCGTCCAGCCGGCCCTCGGGACGCACCCAGACGTGGCCGTGGCGGCGGCTGACGGCATAGCCGAGGCCGACCAGGAGCGCCTCCAGGGCGGTGTTCTGCTGGAAGCAGTAGCCGAGGCGTCGACCGCTCCCGGCCCGCTCGACGCACGCGTCCGACGTCGCGGGATCCGGACGCCCCATCATGATCGACAGGTTGTCGTAGGGGATCCGCTCGAGGTGGGCGCGGTGCAGGGTCCGCAGGCTCTCGAGACTGGGCTCGGGCGCCTCCCCCAGCCCCAGGCGCGCGAGGTACGCCTCAGTCATCGTCGTCGAGGCCGTGCTCGATCGCCCAGCGCGTGAGCTGGACGCGGTTGTTCATCTGCAGCTTGCGCAGGGTGTTCTGGACGTGGTTCTGCACGGTGCGGTGGGAGATGACCAGCCGCTCGGCGATCTGCTTGTAGGAGAGTCCCTTGGCGACCATCTTGAGGATCTCGGTCTCGCGCTCGGTGAGCCCGTCGCGCGGGTCGTCGGCCGGTCCCTCGGCCATCCGGCGGAACTCGCCGAGCACCAGTCCGGCCAGGCCCGGCGTGAAGACCGTGTCGCCGGCAGCGACGCGGCGTACGGCATCGAGCAGCTCCTCCCGCGAGGCACTCTTGACCAGGTAGCCGGTGGCGCCGGCCTTGACGGCCTCGAGCACGTCGGACTGCTCGCCGGACGCGGAGAGGATGAGCACCCGCGCGGACGGGTCGTGCTGGAGGACCTGCGCGGTGACCTCGACACCGTTGGGCCCGGGGATCTGCAGGTCCAGCACCACCACGTCCGGACGTGATGCCGGGAACCGGGCCAGCGCCTGGTGACCGTCGGCGGCGACCGCGACCACCTCGAAGCCCGCCGCCGCGAGGTCCCGCTCCACCGCGTCGCGCCACATCGGGTGGTCGTCGACCACCATCACCCTCGTCATGACCGCGAACCTACCCAATGGAGGGGTTGTCCGGTCCTCGCCCGCGGTGGTCTGGTGGAGGCCGGGGCTCGGGACGTGGGCCGTCATCTGCCGGGGGATGTTCGGATGAAGCGTGCGCTGTCTTTGGTCCTGGTCGGTTCGTCGGCCGTGCTCCTGCTCCTGCTGGGCATCGGCCAGCCCGGCCAGGCGACGGCCCCGCCGGCCGCCCCGGCACACATCACCGTCGTCCAGGCGGTGCCGGGCGCCGCGGTGGACGTCTCCGTCGACGGTCGACCGGTGGCGACCGGGGCCGAGGTCGGCGACGTGCTGGGTCCGTTCGCCCTGGCCCCCGGCAGCCACGAGGTGACCTTTTCCGGCGCCGGTGTCGAGGTGACCTCCGGCCTCGACGTCGCCGCGGGCGACAGCACCGACGTCGTGCTGCACCTTCCGGCCCAGGTCGACGGCGACCCCGTCGTCCACTCGTACGCCGCGCCCACGGGGGCGATCGGGCCGGACAAGGCCCGGGTGGTGCTGGCCCACACCGCGACCGTGGCGCCCGCCGACGTGCAGGTCAACGGCAAGACGGTCTTCACCAACATCGCCAACGGCGAGTACGCCGAGGCCGAGGTCCCGGCCGGCACCCAGGAGGTCGCCCTGCTGCCGACCGGCCGCACCAGCGACCCGATCCTGGRTCCGCTGGACGTGCCGCTCGAGGCCCGCACCCTGTCGATGATCTACGCCTACGGCAACCCGAAGGACGGCTCGATGAACGTCATCGCGCACACCTCGACGCTGACCGCCGACGGC
>NZ_JBFUMD010000450.1:0-3244 GCF_054049555.1 Nocardioides sp. P5_C9_2 | reverse complement strand
GTGCTCCCCCAGGCGATCCGGGCCTCGGTGCCGCCGGTGGCCAGCGCCCAGATCGCCCTGTTGAAGAACACCTCGGTCGCCGCCGTCTTCGGCGTGATCGAGGCGACCGCGCAGATGAAGGTCATGACCAACAACAACGCCGACGAGCGGTGGGGGATCTTCATCGCCTTCGCCATCGGGTACGTCGTGCTGGTCGAGCTCGTCTCGCTCGTCGCCGCCACCTTCGAACGACGCTGGAGGATCGCGTAATGGCTTCAGGAGTCCTCTTCGACGCGCCAGGACCCAAGACGGTCGCCCGGCACCGCATCTACACGGTCGTCGCCGTCGTCGCGCTCGTCGCGCTCGTCGCCTACGCGATCAAGCGGCTCTACGACGCCGGTCAGTTCGAGTACGCCCTGTGGGAGCCGTTCGTCACTCCCAACATCATGCGCGCGATCGGCGAGGCCTGGCTGGACACGCTCACCATGGCCGTCCTGGCCGTGCTCGGCGCCCTGGTCTTCGGCCTCGTGTTCGGCGTCGGCAAGCTCTCCGACCGCAAGCCCGTGCGCTGGGTCAGCTGGCTGGTCGTGGAGTTCTTCCGGGCGGTGCCGGTCATCATGCTGATGATCTTCTCGTTCTACGCGATCTTCAACAGCATGTCGATCGAGGACGGCGCGTACTGGTCGGTCGTGCTGTCCCTCACGGTCTACAACGGCGCGGTGCTCGCCGAGGTGTTCCGCGCCGGCGTCAACGCCGTCCCGCGCGGCCAGGCCGAGGCGGCGTACGCGATCGGGATGCGCAAGTCCCAGGTGATGAACGTGATCCTGCTGCCCCAGGCGGTGAAGATCATGATCCCGGCGATCATCAGCCAGATGGTGGTCGCGCTCAAGGACACCAGCCTGATCCTGATCGTCTTCGGGGTCGGGCTCACCAAGATCCTCAAGTCGTTGCCGCTGAGCTTCAACAACATCGTGCCCACCACGATCGTGATCTCGGGTCTCTACGTCCTCACCAACCTCGGCCTCACCTACCTCGCCACCCGGGCACAGCGGCGCTTCGTGGGCGAGAAGGACATCCTGCAGGTCAGCAACGTGGCCGAGCAGCCCAGCACCGCCACCACCGGCATCGTCTGAGGCTGCTGTCCGCCGTGATGCCGGTGGGGGCTACGGCCGCCGCGGCCTCTCGGTGACGTGGAGCCGGATGACGCCCTCGATCACGACGGTGCCGTCCCGGCGTACGCCGCGCACCCGGACGCCGACGTGGGGGTCGTCGCCGGTCCACTGCTCGGGGTCGGTCTCGGCGATGCAGGTGATGTCGGAGTCCGCCTTGGCCGTGTAGGCCACCTCCATCCCCTTCGGGATCCACCGCTTGTGCGCCGGGATGCTCACCTCGGCGAGTGCACCCATGGCAGCCTCGAGGCCGTTGCACAGCGCGATCGCGTGCACGGTTCCGAGGTGGTTGTGCACCGACCGGCGCTTGCGGATCACGAGCTCTGCGTGGTGGGGCTCCAGCACGGTGAAGCGCGGGTGGATCGACGCGAAGTACGGCGCCTTCTGCGCGAAGAGCGCCGAGAAGATGCGCTGCCCCTGCGGCAGCTTGGCGGTCGTGTTCCAGAGGTCGAGGACGCGGGGCATGGGCACACCCTACCGGGCGGTAACTTCAGCCGGGCGCCACCTCGATCGGCCCCACCCGGTTGCCGGCCGTCGTCGCAGTGCCAGCGCACGCGACCGGACGATCGCGCTGCCCGACTGTCTTGATGTCAAGATTCTCGACCGATCTGGCAGACTGCCGCCATGCGTGACGAGGTGGACGCCCTGGTGGAGGCGTGGGCGCGCGAGCGCAGCGACCTCGACCTGGGGCCGGTCGAGGTCTTCAGCCGCATCAGCCGGCTCTCCCGGCACCTCGACCTGGCTCGCCGGGCCGCTTTCACCACGCACGGCATCGAGTCGTGGGAGTTCGACGTGCTCGCCGCGCTCCGGCGGGCCGGGGCGCCGTACGAGCTCTCCCCCGGGCGGCTCCTGCGCGAGACGCTCGTGACCAGCGGCACCATGACCAACCGGGTCGACCGGCTGGCCTCGCGCGGGTTCGTCGAGCGGCTGCCCGACCCGCACGACCGACGCGGCGTGCTGGTCCGGCTGACCGCGGAGGGCAAGGCGACCGTCGACGGCGCCTTCGGAGCCCTGCTCGGCGCCGAGGCCGCACTGCTGGACGGCCTTCCGCCGCGGGAGCGGACCACCCTGGCCCGGCTGCTGCGCACGCTGCTGGCGCCGTTCAGCCCCGACGACGCGTAGACCTGCCTACTCGAGGGCCTCGGAGACCTCGAGCCACTCCATCTCGAGCTCGTCCTTCTCGGCCTGCAGGGCATGGAGCTCGGCCCCGACCCGCGCCAGCAGGTCGTAGTCGGTGAGCTGGGCGGCCATCTCGGCGTGCAGCACGGTCTCCCGCTCGGCGATCCGCGCGAGCCGCTTGTCGATGCGGGCCAGGGCCTTGCGGGCGACCCGCTCCTCGGCACTGCCGGAGCGCGACCTGGGGGTGCCTCCGGACGCGGCCGAGGCGCCCGCGGGCGTCACCGAGGTGGCCGACGCCTTCGCGGCGGCGACGTCCGACGTACGCCGCGCGGCCCGGCGCTCGAGGTACTCGTCGACGCCACGGGGCAGCATCGAGATCTTGCCGTCGCCCAGCAGCGCCCAGACCGAGTCGGTGACCCGCTCGAGGAAGTACCGGTCGTGCGAGACGACGACCAGGGTGCCCGGCCAGCCGTCGAGGAAGTCCTCGAGGACGTTGAGGGTCTCGATGTCGAGGTCGTTGGTCGGCTCGTCGAGGAGCAGCACGTTGGGCTCGGTCAGCAGCAGCTTGAGCAGCTGGAAGCGCCGGCGCTCGCCGCCGGACAGGTCGCCCAGGCGGGCGGTCAGCCGGTCGCCGGTGAAGCCGAAGCGCTCCAGCAGCGAGGTGGCCGTCAGCTCCTGGCCGTCGGCCGTCCTGGTCACACGGCGGATGGACTCCACCGTCGGCAGGACGCGTCCCGCGGGGTCGATGTCGTCCAGCGCCTGGGTGAGGTGCTGCATCGACACCGTGCGCCCGTGCTTCACCTTGCCCGTGCGCGGCGCCAGGTCGCCCGACAGCAGGGACAGCACGGAGGTCTTGCCGGCACCGTTGACGCCCACGATCCCGACCCGGTCGCCGGGGCCGAGGCGCCAGGTGGCGTGGTCGAGCAGCTGGCGCTCGCCGCGGAACAGGTCGACGTCCTCGACGTCGAGGACGTCCT
>NZ_JBFUMD010000449.1:0-3264 GCF_054049555.1 Nocardioides sp. P5_C9_2 | reverse complement strand
GGACGGTCATCGCACGCCTGCTTCCTGGTCGGAGTCGTCCGAGACGGTGGGCTCGGAGGTGGGGGTCACGGGGGTACGCCGCCGCATCGCCATCTTGACGAGGGGCAGCGCGATCACCAGCGCGATGAAGGCGATGATCGCCCCGGAGATGGGCCGGGTGACGAAGCCGGACGGGTCGCCGTCGAAGATCAGCATCGAGCGGCGGAAGCTGGACTCCATGAGCGACCCGAGCACGAAGGCGAGGACCATCGGGCCGGGCTCGAAGCCGGTCTTCTTCATGAGGTAGCCGATGATGCCGAAGGTGATCATCACGAAGATGTCGAAGACCGAGTTGTTGATCGTGTAGACGCCCAGGATCGTGATCAACGCGGTGATCGGGGCCAGGATCGCCGGGCGGACCCGCAGGATCTTCACGAAGATGCCGACGAGCGGGATGCTCAGCGCCAGCAGGATCAGGTTGCCGATGTACATCGAGTTGATGACGCCCCAGAACAGCTCGGGGTTCTCGTCGATGAGCTGCGGGCCGGGGGTCACGCCGACGACGAGCAGGGCGGCGAAGAGCATCGCCATGGAGGCGTTGGCCGGGATGCCGATCGTGAGCAGCGGGATGAAGGAGGAGGTGGCGGCGGCGTTGTTGGCCGACTCGGGACCGGCGACGCCCTCGATGGCGCCGCGGCCGAAGCGCGACGGGTCCTTGGCGACCCGCTTCTCCGCCGCGTACGCCGCCAGCGAGGCCATCACGGCACCGCCGCCCGGCAGCACGCCGAGGAAGAAGCCGATGAACGAGCCGCGGCCGATGGCGGGGGCGGCCTCGGTGAGGTCCTTGCGCGAGGGCCAGATGTTGGCGATCGCGGCCGGGACGTGCGGCTTCCCGTGCCGCTCCTCGAGGTTGTAGAGGATCTCGCCGACCCCGAAGAGGCCCATGGCGACGACGACGAAGTCGATCCCGCTCTGGAGCTGCAGGGTGTCGAAGGTGAAGCGGTTGGCGCTGGTGAAGCTGTCGCTGCCGACGGTGGCGAGCAGCAGCCCGACGGCGGCGGCGACCAGGGCCTTGATCGTGTTGCCGTTGCCCACGGTGGCGACCAGCAGGACGCCGAGCAGGGCGAGCGCGGCGTACTCCGGTGGACCGAAGTCGAGGGCGTAGCCGGCGATGATCGGGCCGAGCAGCGTCAGTCCGATGATGGAGACGGTGGCGCCGAAGAAGGAGCCGATCGCGGCGATGCCGAGTGCGGTGCCGGCCTTGCCCTGCTTGGCGAGGGCGAAGCCGTCGAAGACGGTCACCACCGAGCTGGCCTCACCGGGGATGCGCAGCAGCACCGAGGTGATGGTGCCGCCGTACTGCGCGCCGTAGTAGATGCCGGCGAGCATGATGATCGCCGAGATGGGGTCGTTGGCGTTGTAGGCGATCGGCAGCAGGATGGCCATGGTGGCGGCGGGGCCGAGGCCCGGCAGCACCCCGATGAGCATGCCGATGACGACGCCGATCAGGCAGTAGAGCAGGTTGGTCGGTTGGGTCACGACCACGAAGCCGTCGAGGAAGGCGTTCCAGTCCATCGGGGTCTCCTCTTCCGATCAGAAGGCGAGCAGGTGGGGCAGCGGGATCTTCAGGCCGTACAGGAACAGCAGGTAGAACGCCGCTGTTGTGGTGATCGAGATGACGATCGTGCTGCGCCAGCTCTCGCCGCCGAGGAACCGCAGCCAGACGATGCCGAGCAGGACCGCGGGGATCTCGAAGCCGATCGTGGGCAGCAGGAAGCCGAACGCCACGAAGGTCGCGCCCCCCGCCAGGACCAGCAGGCTGGCCCTGGTGAACTTCTCCGCGTCGTCCAGGTGGCGTCCGACCACGAGCAGCATCACGGCGAGCACCGCGATGAGCACGGAGACCGCGAAGGGCCACAGCCCCGGGCCGGGCCGCCGCAGCGACCCGAGCCCGTAGCCGTAGGAGAGGTACGCCGCCCCGAGTCCGAGGGCGAGGACCACGAGCGCCGCGACGACCTGGTACGCCGGTCCGCCGGAGGGCGGCCGCTCGTCGGCCAGGTCGCGGGCCACCTCGGCCTGGAGCTCGGCCAGGATGTCCGGCTCGTCCGCCTGGCGCGTGTCGCGCTCGCTCATGGTGATCTCGTCTCGTCGTCGGGGTGGCGGGTGGTGACCTGTGTCAGCTGGCGTCGCCGAGGTCGATGCCGTACTCCTCGACCAGGTCGGCGTAGCGCTGCGTGTCCTTGTCGAGCTGCGCGACGACCTCGTCACCCGAGATCTCCATCGGGGTGAGGTTGTTCTGCTCGTTGAAGGCCTTGTACTCGTCGGTCGCGAACGTCGCCTGCATGGCCTCCGCGATGGCGTCCTGGACGTCCTGCGGGGTGCCCTTCGGGACGGTCATGAAACGGTACTGCGCGACCTCGACGTCGAGACCCTGCTCCTTCGCCGTGGGCACGTCGGGGAGGAACTCCACGCGCTCGGGACCGAAGACGGTGAGCGGCACGATCTTGCCGGACTTGATGTTCTCGACCGCCTCGCCGACCTGCAGGCAGGCGGTGTCGACCTGGTCGCCGAGGAGGGCGGTGAGCGCGGGGGCGCCGCCGTCGAAGGGGATCGCCTCGGCGGGGGTGTCGTTGACGTTGAAGGTCAGCGCGCAGGCGAGCTGGGCGCCCGTGCCGACGCCGGTCGTTCCGTACGTGATCTTGCCGTCGGCGTTCGCGAGGTCGTCGACCGACGTGAAGCCGCTGCCCTTGCTGGCGACCAGCACGTAGTCGTCACGAGACACCCCCTGCACGACCTCGAAGTCGTCGATGCTGGTGACCTCGTCCTCGCTGACGGCCAGCGGGGTGATGGCGAAGAGCGACGCGTTCTGGACGGAGATCGTCGAGCCGTCGGGCTTGGCCTTGGCCACCTCGGCGGCTGCCAGGGCGCCGTTGGCCCCCGAACGGTTGATGACCGAGAAGGTGCCGCCGAGCTCGTCGGAGAGCCCTCCGGCGACCTGGCGGCTGATCAGGTCGGAGGAACCGCCGGGGTCCGCGCCAACGGGCATCTCGACCGCTCCCGACGGGTAGTCGCCGGTGTCGCTGCCGCCGCCCGCGGTGTTCGAGACGCCGCCGCAGGCGGTCAGGGCCACGACGGCAACGGTGGCGACCGCTCCCAGGCTGAGGTGCTTGCGCATGCTGTGCTCCTTGGAATGTGGTGTGACCGCCGACACTAGAGACGCGCGACGATGCTCGTCCAAGCCCGATTCGGCATGGAATGATATGCGCCGCGCATCGTGGACTACCC
>NZ_JBFUMD010000448.1:0-3286 GCF_054049555.1 Nocardioides sp. P5_C9_2 | reverse complement strand
CCCTCGGTCCGTGCGGACCGGAGCGCGGCAGGAGTCGCGACCAGCAAGACTACGGCGCCGGTCGGAGGGGGGTCAAAACGGCGCGGGGGCGCTGTCCACCAACGGCGGGGGCGGGTTGGCACCCCGCGCGGGGTCGCGGCTAGGTTGGGCGGGAATCCCACGAACCCATCAAGGAGCCGACGTGAGCAACGAAGCTGCCGGCAACGACACCCTGACCGTACGCGACAACCGCACCGGCCAGGACTACGAGATCCCGATCACCGACGGGACCATTGCCGCCAAGGACCTCGGTCAGATCAAGGTCGGCGACGACCAGCCCGGTCTGGCCACCTACGACCCCGGCTTCGTCAACACGGCGTCGTGTCGCAGCGCGATCACCTACATCGACGGCGACCAGGGCATCCTGGAGTACCGCGGCTACCCCATCGAGCAGCTGGCCGAGAAGTCCAACTTCCTCGAGGTGGCCTACCTCCTCATCCACGGCGCGCTGCCCACCAAGGCGGAGTACGACGCGTGGGTGCACGAGATCACCTACCACACGTTCGTCCACGAGAACGTGAAGTCCTTCATGGAGGGCTTCCGCTACGACGCCCACCCGATGGGCATGCTGATGGCCTCCACCGGTGCGCTGTCGACGTTCTACCCGGACGCGCGCAACATCACCGACGCGGACAACCGGCACATGCAGATCGTGCGGATGATCGCCAAGATGCCCACCCTCGGCGCCTGGTCCTTCCGGCACGCGCAGGGCAAGCCGTTCGTCTACCCCGACAACGACCTCGGCTACACCGCCAACTTCCTCTCGATGCTCTTCAAGATGAGCGAGAAGAAGTTCGAGGCCGACGAGCGCCTCGTCAAGGCCCTCGACGTGCTCTTCATCCTGCACGCCGACCACGAGCAGAACGCCTCCACCAACGCCGTCCGCTCGGTGGGCTCGACGCAGGTCGACCCCTACTCCGCGGTGGCGGCCGGCGTGGGCGCCCTCTTCGGCCCGCTGCACGGCGGCGCCAACGAGGCCGTGCTCCGGATGCTGCGGCGCATCGGGTCCAAGGAGAACATCCCGGCGTTCATCGCGGGGGTCAAGGACGGCAACGAGAAGCTGATGGGCTTCGGCCACCGGGTCTACAAGAACTACGACCCGCGCGCCAAGATCATCAAGAAGTCCGCCGAGGACGTCTTCGAGGTGACCGGCACCAACCCGCTGCTGGACATCGCCAAGGAGCTGGAGAAGATCGCGCTCGAGGACGAGTACTTCGTCAAGCGCAAGCTCTATCCCAACGTCGACTTCTACTCCGGCCTCATCTACGAGGCGTTCCAGTTCCCGCCGGAGATGTTCACCGTCCTCTTCGCGATCGGACGCACGCCCGGCTGGCTCGCGCAGTGGCTCGAGCTGGTCCAGGACAAGGACCAGAAGATCGCACGCCCCAAGCAGATCTACACCGGCGACCGCCAGCTGACCTTCACCCCCGCCTCCGAGCGCTGGGCCTGATCGTCCGCTGACGCACCGTCATGTACGACGCCCCCGACAGGTCTCCTGTCGGGGGCGTCGTGCGTCGTGGGCCTGGAGTCCCGGCCTCCGCGCGCGGCCCCGCCTCAGAGCGGCAGGTCGGCCGCCGCGGCGAGCCGCTGCAGCTCAGCGACGTGGCCCGCGAAGGCCGCGCGCCCGGCCCGGGTGAGGCTGGCCCAGGTCTTGACCCGCCCGGAGCCGCTCGGCTTGTCCAGGACCACGTAGCCCGCGTCCACGAGCACCTTGAGGTGCTTGCTGAGGACGGAGTCGGCCACCCCGAGCGACTCGCGCAGGGTGCCGAACTCGGCCTTGTCGACCGCGGCGAGGACCGCGCAGATCCGCAGACGATGGGGAGCGTGGACCACCTCGTCGAAGCGGGCGGTCGTCATGCGGGGGCCACGTCGGAGCGACGCCGCAGGTCGGCGCGGTAGGTGGCGTCGTACACCGGGCCGAGGACGACGGTGGAGAAGAGGGAGACGGCGGCGAGCGCGAGCACGGTCCCGGTGGCGATGTCGTCGACGAGGGTGACGACCAGGACGGGGGTGGCCAGGCCCACGGCGAACGCCGCCAGGGCGGCGGCGCTGCGCCGACCGGAGGGCCTCGAGATCCGCAGGCCCGTGTGGCCGGCATAGGTGCGCACCAGCCATCCCGAGCCCAGGACGACGAGCAGGGCCGACAACACCGCGGGCCGGTCCCCCACCAGGCCGTGGACGAGCACCATCTGGGCGATCAGGAGTCCGAGCACCGGGTAGTACCAGGGCGGCGTGGTCAACCGGTCGGCGACGTCCTGACGCGAGGCGACGATCGAGTCGAGCGACCGGCGGGCGTCGTCAGCAGAGATACTTTCCATGACGGAAAGACTAGGGAAGACTTTCCATCCTGGCAAGTGATGGTGTCGGCGCTCGGGACCGCCGTCGTGGGTCCGGGCCGGATCGGCTCCGGGTGGCCCTGCGGCAACTGGCGGCGTACGACGGCTGGGTCGGCCAGCACCCTGTCGGGCGCCGCCAGCTGCGACGGCCCTGGGTCGACGTTGGGCTCGTACAGCGACTCCCCGTCCACCCTCACGGACCCCTCGACGCGGACGCCGGGGATCACCTCGTGCATGCGGTTCGGCGAGCGTAGGACGGTCGGCATGGCGCACCCGGAGGGGTCGATGAATGCGGTCACCCGGCGCCCTGCGACCCAGACTGGCGGCGTACGACGGCTGGGTCGGCCAGCACCCTGTCGGGCGCCGCCAGTGTCCGGCCGGCCCCCTGCCGCCCCTGTCGGTCGCCGCCAGTGTCCGCCTCGGTCGGCGCCGTTCGACCCCCGCCCGTTGCGAATGACGCCCCCGCTGACGTCTCGGGACCTTCCCAGCGCCCTCTCAGCCAGGACACAGGGTCGCGGCACACACTCGGGACATGAGCACTCCGCCCCCTCCCCCGTTCGAGGACCCGACGACGAATCCGTACGCCACCAGCCCGTACGGGACTCCCTACCAGCAGGGCCCGCCCGCCCCGAAGCGACGCCGCCGCGGCGGGCTGGTCGCCGGCGTGCTCGCCACGACCCTCCTCGTGGGCGGCGGCGCCGGGTTCGGTGGTGCGGCGCTCTTCGACCAGACGCAGGGCGACGCCGCACCGGCCTCCAGCTCGGCGACCACGACCGCACCGGTGGTCRACCAGGGCGACACGCCGGCGGCCGAGGGCTCGGTCGAGTCGGTGGCGACATCCGTGCTGCCGTCCGTGGTGTCCATCCAGGTGGCCGGCCAGCAGGGCCAGGGCTCGGGGTCCGGGATCATCC
>NZ_JBFUMD010000447.1:0-3287 GCF_054049555.1 Nocardioides sp. P5_C9_2 | reverse complement strand
GAGGAGCGCCGCCCCCGGGTACGTGTCGGACCCGGCTCGGACGCCGACCACGCCGCGGGAGTACTTGTGGTCGTCGGGTCCCGGCCGGGGCACGAGAGCGGCGACGTCGGCGGCCTGGAGGGACTCGACGGCCGCACGAGGCAGCTCCAGCCCGAGGTCGACGAGGTGGACCGCGCCGCACACCCCGGCCGCCGGGCCGACCAGGTGGGCCACCTTGTGGGTGCCGAAGGTGACGGTGAGGTCCGCGACGACGTGCGGTCCGTCGAGCTCGCCGGTGTCGACGTCGACCCCCGAGGGCACGTCGACGGCGACCACCGGCACCCCGGCGAGGGCGTCCAGCACGGCCACCGCGTCGTCCCGCAGCCCGGGGCGTCCGCCGATGCCGACGATCCCGTCCACCACGACGTCGGGGCGCTGCTCGGCGGCGACGTCCTCGACGAGCGTGCCGCCCGCCGCCCGGAAGGCGATCAGCCCGTCCTCGTGGTGGCTGCTGCCGAGCAGCACCGCGGCGACGCGCGCGCCGCGGCGCAGCAGCGCGCACCCGGCGTACAGGGCGTCGCCACCGTTGTCGCCCGAGCCGACGAGCAGCAGGACGCGGCGACCGTAGCCGCCGCCGAGCAGGTCGAGGACGGCGTGGGCGAGGCCGGCGGCGGCCCGCTGCATCAGCGCGCCGTCGGGCAGCGTCCGCATCAGGTCTGCCTCGGCGTCACGCACCTCCGGGACGGTGTGGGCACGGCGCATGTCGCCACGCTAGCGGCTGGTGCGCCCCCGGGCTGGTCAGCCGGTCGGGATGCGGAGCTCCTGGCCGGGCCGGATCAGGTCCGGCTCGGCGATCTCGTTGAGGCGGGCGAGCTCGTCGCGCGTCACGCCGTGCCGGGCGCCGATGTCGCCGAGGGTGTCGCCGGTGCGGATCGTGTACGTCGTGAAGACCGGCGCCGGCTCCTCGACCCTCGGGGCCCCGGACGACTCCGGGGGCGTGCCGGGCTCGGCGACGTCCTTGGCCGGTGCGGCGACCGCACCCTTGAGCGCGTTCTTGACGGAGTCCAGGAAGCCCATGGCGCCACCGTAGCCCAGCCGCCGCCGCGGTCCTCAGCCCTCCAGGACCACCACGGCGGAGGCGATCCCGGCGTCGTGCGACAACGACACGTGCACGTGCCGCACCCCGAGGGCCTCGGCCTGCGCGAGCACCGTCCCACGGATCTCGAAGCGCGGGCGCCCGGTCTCCTCGGACACGATCTCCGCGTCGTGCCAGGCCATGCCCACGGGCGCACCGAGGGCCTTGGCGATGGCTTCCTTCGCCGCGAAGCGGGCGGCCAGCGACGCGTGGGGGCGCGACGCCTCGGACGGGGTGAACAGCCGCTCGCGCAACGCGGGGGTGCGGCGCAGCGACTCCTCGAAGCGGTCCAGGTCGACGACATCGATGCCGACGCCCACGATCATCGGGCGCCTCGTGGGGTGGTCATCCGGGGTCCCCGCGGGAAGGCAAGCGAAGCGCGTTCTCGTGGGGTTCTCATTCGACCGTGACGGACTTGGCGAGGTTGCGGGGCTGGTCGACGTCGTGGCCCATGACCGTGGCCAGCTCGCAGGCGAAGAGCTGCAGCGGCACCACCGACACGACCGGCTGGAGCAGCGTCGGCACCTTCGGCAGCCGGATCAGCTCGTCGGCGTACGCCGTGATCGAGTCGTCGCCCTCCTCCACCAGCACGATGGTGTGCGCGCCCCGGGCCCGGATCTCCTGGATGGCGCTGACCATCTTCTGGTGCAGCTCRTCGCGACCCCGGGGCGGCACGATGCAGAAGACCGGCAGCCCCTCCTCGATCAGCGCGATCGGACCGTGCTTGAGCTCGCCGGCGGCGAAGCCCTCCGCGTGGATGTAGGCGAGCTCCTTGAGCTTGAGCGCCCCCTCGAGGGCGATCGGGAAGCCCGCGTGGCGGCCGAGGAAGAGCACCGACCGGGTCTCGGCGTGCCGGGCGGCGAGGGCGTAGATGTCCTCGGACCGGTCCAGCAGCGTCTGGACGTGCTCGGGCATCTTGGCCAGCTCGTCGAGGACGTGGGAGATCTCGTCGCCGAACTTCATGCCGCGGACCTGGGCGRGGTAGAGGCCGAGGAGGTAGCAGGCGATCAGCTGGGTGAGGAAGCCCTTGGTCGAGGCCACCCCGATCTCCGGGCCCGCGTGGGTGTAGATCACCGCGTCGGACTCGCGCGGGATCGTCGAGCCGTTGGTGTTGCAGATGGCCAGCACCCGCGAGCCCTGCTCGCGGGCGTGCCGGATGGCCATCAGGGTGTCGGCGGTCTCCCCCGACTGGCTCATCGCGACCACGAGGGTGTCGCGGGTCAGGATCGGGTCGCGGTAGCGGAACTCGTGGGCCAGCTCGACCTCGCACGGGATCCGGGTCCAGTGCTCAATGGCGTACTTGGCGACGAGCCCGGCGTAGTTGGCGGTCCCGCAGCCGACGATGATGATCTTGTCGACGGTGCGCAGCTCGTCCTCGGACAGGCGGACCTCGTCGAGCTGCAGCCGGCCACTGCCGTCGTGGCGGCCCAGCATGGCGTCGGCCACGGCGCGGGGCTGCTCGAAGATCTCCTTGCGCATGAACCAGTCGTAGCCGTCCTTCTCGGCGGCCGAGAGGTCCCAATCGACGTGGTAGCGCTGACCCTGCGCCGGCGAGCCGTCGAAGCCGGTGACCTCGACGCCCTCGCGGGTGATGGTGACGACCTGGTCCTGGCCGAGCTCCATCGCCTCGCGGGTGTGCTCGATGAAGGCCGCGACGTCGGAGCCGATGAAGTTCTCGCCCTCGCCGACGCCCACCACCAGCGGCGAGTTGCGCCGGGCGGCCACGACACGGGACGGGTCCTCGGCGTCGACGGCGACGAGGGTGAACGCACCCTCGAGGCGCTGGCACACRTGCTGCATCGCGGTGGTCAGGTCGACACCGGTCTGCACCTCGAGCTCGAGCAGGTGCGCGGCGATCTCGGTGTCGGTGTCCGAGAGCATCTCGTGGCCGGCACGCTCGAGCTCGGACCGCAGGGACGCGTAGTTCTCGATGATGCCGTTGTGCACCACCGCGACCCGGGCCTCCCGGCCCAGGTGCGGGTGCGCGTTCTTGTCGTTGGGCGCTCCGTGGGTGGCCCAGCGGGTGTGGCCGATGCCGGTGGTCGAGGCCGGCAGCGGGCTCTCGGCGATGGCCTTCTCGAGGTTGGCCAGCTTGCCGGCCCGCTTGTCCGAGGCGATCCGGCCGTCGCCGGCGGCGGGGTCGACCAGGGCGATGCCCGCGGAGTCGTACCCC
>NZ_JBFUMD010000446.1:0-3288 GCF_054049555.1 Nocardioides sp. P5_C9_2 | reverse complement strand
AGGTGGCGACGACGTGGTCGCCCATCCCGCGGAGCCGGGCGGCGTGGGCGGCGTCGCCGACACCGTCGAGGGGATCGGCGGCGAGCAGCACGAGGTCGGCAGGGTGGCCGGGCGCGACCGTGCCGAGGCCGTCGGTGGAGGCGGCCAGCGCCTCGCGGGGGGTGAGCGACTGCTCGGGGTGCCACGGCTCGCGCTCGTCGCCCGAGCGGTGCACGGCGGCCGCCACGGCCAACCACGGGTCGAGCACCGAGACCGGGGCGTCGGAGCCGAGCACCACGTCGACCCCGTCGTCGAGCATCCAGCGCAGCGGGAAGCAGCGCTCTGAGCGCCCCGGCCACAGCCGCTCCGTCACGTCGCGGTCGTCGATCAGGTGGGCGGGCTGGACGCTGGCGCGGACGCCGAGGTCGGCCATCCGGCGTACGTCGTCGCGCGTCGTGAGCTGGACGTGCTCGATCCCGCCCCGGGCACCGGTGTCGGCGAAGGCGGCCAGCGCCTCAGTGACGGCGCGGTCCCCGATGGCGTGCACCGCGACGTCGAGATCGTGCTCCGCCGCCCGCGCCAGCAGTCGGCGCAGCTCGTCCGGCGTCTGGTTGGGCTGGCCCTCGGGGAAGCCGAGGACGGCCTTCTCGGCGTAGGGGTCGCAGCACCAGGCCGTCCGGGTGTTGAGCGAGCCGTCGCTGATGATCTTGAGCGGCCCCATCGTCAGCCGGGGGTCGCCGTCGAGCGGGTCGCCCGAGCGCAGCCCGCGTGCGATGACGTCCTCGAGGCCGTCGGCGTAGCAGGCGTGGCGGACCCGGATCAGGTCCGCGCCGCCCGCCCAGCGCTCGGCCCAGTCGGCCACCCCGCCGCTGAACTCGAAGTCCACGACGCCGACCACGCCGAGCGCCGCGGCGTTCTCCATGGTGCGGCGGTAGGCCTCCGGGCCGGTGCCGTCGCTGCCGAGCACGGTCGAGAGCCGGCCGTACGCCATGAACCACTCCGCCTCGCTCACTACGCTCTGGCGGGTCGGGAGGGCGAGCATCTGCAGCGCGACCGTGTTGAGCCAGCCGTGGTGCCCGTCCCCGGCGATGAGCACGATCGGCTGCTCGGTGTCGATGGCGTCGAGGTGGGCGGTGACCGGTACCTCGTCCCACGCCGTCGGCCGGTGTCCCCACCCGATGACGGGGAGGTCCGGCCACTCCTCCAGCCGATCGCGCACCAGGGCCACGGCGTGCTCGGCCGAGCGGGCGGGGGCGAGGTCCAGCCGGGCGCTCGAGAGCGTCCACTGGGCCAGGTGCACGTGCTGGTCCCACAGCCCCGGCATCAGCCAGCCGCCCTGCGCGTCGAACGCGTCGTCGGCCACGTCGTCGTACGCCGCGTCGCCGGCCAGGACGCCGTCCTCGCCGATACCGGCGCCGACCTTCGTGACGACGCCGTCCTCGACAAGGACGTCGACGAGGACGTCGACGAGGCCCTGCCGGGCGGAGTCCTGCGGGGCGGGCTCGGTGAGGGGCACCAGGCGGGCGTTGCGGATCAGCATGCGCCCACCGTAGGACGAGTCGGTGGAGGGCTCAGACGTGGCGTCGGGACTGGACGACCCGGAAGCGGGAGGCGACGTACGCACCGTCGGTGTAGGAGGCGTTGGCGGCCGGGTTGGCGCCGGTGCCGTGGAAGTCGCTGAAGGCCGCGGACTGGTTGACGAAGACCCCGCCCAGGAGGTTCTCGCTGAGCGCCACGCCGGCGTCGAGGGCAGCGTCACGCATCTGCTCGATGACCTCGTCCGAGGTCGAGTAGACGGCTGCGGTCATCGCGCCGTGGCGCTGCACCGTGTCGCGGAACAGGACGATGGACTCGTCGGTGCCGGAGGTCTCGATGAGGTAGGCGACCGGGCCGAAGCACTCCGACTCGTAGACGTCGGAGTCGGCCGCGGTCAGCCCGACCAGCGTGGGCGTGCGGACGGTCGCGTCGGCGTACGACGGGTGCGTGACGTCGCGGCCCGCGACCAGGACCCGCTCGCGCGACCGGGCCGACTCGACGCGCTCGACGACCGCCGGGGAGACGATGCCGCCGAGCAGCTCGACCGCCTTCGCGTCCTCGCCGAGGAGCCCGTCGAGGGCCTGCTCGATGCCCCGGGCGAGCTCGGCGGGCGAGACGGTGCCGTCGGGGGTCGTGATGCCGCCGGCGGGGACGTAGAGGTTCTGCGGCGCGGTGCACATCTGACCGGAGTAGAGGGCCAGCGAGAAGGCGAGGTTGCGGCACATCGCGCCCAGGTCGCCGGTCGAGTCGATGACGACGGTGTTGACGCCGGCCTTCTCGGTGAAGACGGTCGCCTGCCGGGCGTTGGCCTCGAGCCAGTCACCGAAGGCGTTGCCGCCGGTGAAGTCGACGAGCCGGACCTCGGGGCGGGTGGCGAGCGTCGCGGCCAGCCGGTCGTCGGGAGCCTCGGCGGCGAGCGTCACCAGGTTGCGGTCGAAGCCGGCCTCGGCCAGCACCTCCTGGCACACCTGGACGGTCATCGCGAGCGGCAGCACGGCGGCCGGGTGCGGCTTGACCACGACCGGGTTGCCGGTGACGAGGCTGGCGAAGAGCCCGGGCCACGAGTTCCACGTCGGGAAGGTGTTGCAGCCGATCACCAGGGCGACGCCGCGCGGCACGACGGTGAAGGTCTTCTCCATCCGCAGCGGGTACTTGCCCGGCTTCTCCCACAGGGCCGTCGCGGGCGTGCGGGTCATCTCGGTGTGGGCGTAGGCGATCGCCTCGAGCGCGCGGTCGAGCGCGTGCGCCCCGCCGGCCTGGAAGGCCATCACGAAGGCCTGCCCGCTGGTGTGCTGCACGGCGTTGGCCAGCTCGAAGATCCGCCCGTGCAGCCGGTCGAGGACCTCCAGGCACACGGCCGTGCGGCCGTCGGGGCCGGCGTCACGCCAGGCCTTCATGCCCGCCTGCGCGGCGACCATCAGGGCGTCGACGTCGGCGGCGCGGGGGTAGGTCACGCCCAGGTCGATGCCGTACGGCGACCGCTCGGTCGCCACGGTCCCCTCGCTGCCCGGCGTCTCGAGCGGGAACGGGCGGTCGAGCAGCGCCTCGAACGCCGCCTTGCCCTCGGCGGCCGCGGACTCGCCGTACACGCGGGGCGAAGGGGACTCCTCGAAGGCCGAGTAGTAGGTGCGGGCGGCGCTGGCGGCGACCGCCGAGTCGAGGCGGTCGCGGTGACGGTCGAGGCTGAGGGTCATGCCCCCACTGTCTCGCGATGTAACGCCTCCGCGCAATCTCGACCGCCGGCTGTCACACACCGTGGGGTAGTCCGTGACG
>NZ_JBFUMD010000445.1:0-3296 GCF_054049555.1 Nocardioides sp. P5_C9_2 | reverse complement strand
CGCCACGCCGGCGACCCCGCTCCCGGGGGCACCCGCGCGCGGGCGAAGGCGTCAGCCGGGGATGTAGTCGAACGTGTCCGGGTTCGGGCCCATCCGCCCGGCCTCGCCCTGGTCGAGCTCGTCCAGCGCGCCGACCTGCTCGGGGGTCAGCTCGAAGTCGAAGATCGCGAAGTTCTCGCGCATCCGCTCGGCCTTCATCGACTTGGGGAAGATGATGTCGCCGCGCTGGACGTGCCAGCGCAGGGCGACCTGGGCCGGCGTACGGCCGACGAGCGAGGCGATCTCGCCGATCGTGTCGTCGTCGTTGACCTTGCCCTGCGCGATCGGTGACCACGCCTCGGTGAGCACGCCGTGGCGCGCGTTGGCCGCGCGCACGTCCTCGTTCGCGAAGAACGGGTGCACCTCGACCTGGTTGACGACCGGGACCACGCCGGTCTCCTCGACGATGCGGTCGAGGTGGGCGGGCTGGAAGTTGGAGACGCCGATGGAGCGCGTCTTCCCCGCCTTCTGGGCCTCGATCAGCGCCTGCCACGTCGAGACGAAGTCGCCGTCGTACTGCGTGGGCAGCGGCCAGTGGATGAGGAACAGGTCGGTCTGCTCGAGGCCGAGGCGCTCGAGGGACTCATCGATCGCCCGGCGGGCGTCGTCGGGACGGTGGAAGCCGTTGTTGAGCTTGGTGGTGATGTACAGGTCGTCGCGGGCGAGCCCGGAGTCCTTGATCGCGGTGCCGACACCGGCCTCGTTCTCGTACATCTGCGCGGTGTCGATGTGGCGGTAGCCGGCCTCGAGGGCCTGCGCGACCGTGGCCGCGGTCCCCTCCGGCGGGACCTGGAAGACGCCGAAGCCGAGCTGGGGGATGGACGTGCCGTCGTGGAGGGTGATCTCGGGAACAGTCATACGAGGCCCTACGCGGATCGACGGCCGGATATTCCGTTGTGCCCGCCCCTAGGGTGGGCGACGTGCCACGGCTCGACCTTCCCGCCCACGTCTCGCCCGCGCGGGCGCACACCCTGCGGGCGCTCGCCGATCGCAACGACGCCGACCACGGCGAGGAGTTCCTCGGTCTGGTGCTCAGCGGCTCTGCAGGCCGCGGGATGGCGACCGAGCGGTCGGACCTCGACGTGCTGGTCGTGCTCACCGACGAGGCGGCGGCGGGGCGGCGTACGACGAAGTTGCCCGACGTCGACGAGGTCCCGATGACCCTCGCCGAGCTGGAGGAGCTGCCGCCGTTCGGGTCCGACGGCTGGTGGTACCGCTGGTCCCTGGCCTGGGCCCCGGTCCTGCTGGACCGCACCGGCGGGGCCCTGCCCGACCTGGTGGGCCGCCACGCGAGGCTCGCGCCGGACGAGCAGCGCGAGGTGCTCCTCACCCACGACCGGCTCGACGGTTACGTCAACTACGCGTTCCGGGCCCTCAAGAACGACCGCGACGGCCGGCCGCTCGAGAGGCGGCTCGATGCGGCGGAGTCGGTGCCGTGGCTGCTGGACACCATCTTCGCGCTGGAGGGCCGGGTGCGTCCCTACATGAAGTACCTGCCCTGGGAGCTGCGCACGCACCCCCTCCCGGCCTGGCCGGCCGAGGAGACCCTCGACCTGCTGGAGCGGACCCTCGACGGCGAGGCGCGGGCGGTGCGCGAGACCTTCGGCCGTGTCGAGCAGGCGGTGCGGAAGCACCCAGCCGCCGAGGAGCTCACTGCGCTCCTCGACGGCTGGGGTGACCAGCTGGACCTGCTCCGCGTCAGCTGACGGAGACCGCCGTGTCGTCGAGCACGAAGCTCGTCTGCAGCGACGAGTCCTCGTTCATCAGGAACTTCACGGTCACCGACTTGCCCTTGTAGGCGAGCAGGCTGTGCGAGAACTGCGTGTACGTCGCGTTGGTGCCCACGTTGCTGAAGGTGCGCAGCGTCGTGGTCACCCCGCCGACGACGACCTGGACCTTGAAGGTGTCGTAGGCGGTCGAGCCGGACTCGGCGGTGTCCGTGCGGATCCAGTAGGACAGGTTGGCCGCGGTCGCGGTCGAGGGGACCGTCACCGCCTGGGTGAGGGTCTCGGTGGACGTGGCCCCGTTGCCGCCGAACCACGCCTTGTAGGAGCCCGCGTGGGCCGGACGGCTGGTGTTGGTGGTGATGATGCCGGTGTTGCCGGCCCACGACGCCGCGCCGGACTCGAAGCCCGGGTTGGCCAGCAGGTTGCCCCCGGTGGGCGGGGGAGTGGTGCCGCCACAGGTCGGGTCGGCGGTCTGTGCGGGCACGTTGACCGCGTCCCACGCCGCCTTGACGGCGTTGAACTGGGCGCAGGTGCTGTCGAGGTTCTTCGCCGCGGTCAGCGTCCAGGTCCGGTACTTGAGGTAGGACGACGAGGACGTCTTCATCAGCATCGCGTTGTACATGATCTTGCCGGCGTTCTGGATGCCGACGCCGGTGACCGAGGTGCCGTCGCACTTGGACACGCCACCCTGCGAGAGCAGGTAGAAGAAGTGGTTGCCCGGGCCGGCGGCCGCGTGCACCTCGGTGCTGGGCGTCGAGCTCGTGTAGCAGACGGGGTCGCCCACGGCGGCCGGGTCGGCCATGTTGCGGATCGGACCCTGGCCGACGAGGTTGATCTCCTCACCGACCGTCCAGTCGGGGCCGTCGTACGACGCGGACTGGTTGTCGTAGTACTCGGTCAGCACGCCGAAGACGTCACCGACGAACTCCTGGGTGCCGGCCTGCGAGATGCCGCCCGGGGTCCTGTCGTCGACGCCGTGGCCGAACTCGTGGGCGATCACGTCGAGCGAGCCGATCCACTGGTTGCTCTGGTTGTGGCCGACCTGGACCTGCGTGCCGTCGTAGTAGGCGTTGATGTCGTTGAGCCCGACGCGGATCGGGACCCAGCCGCCGGAGCCGGTCATGCCGTTGCGGCCGAGCCACGACGACATCATCCCCTTCATCTGCTGGGCGCCGTAGAGGGCGTCGACGCAGCCGGTCTCCTTGCTGGTGGCGTTGCCGTTGCCCCACGCGTCGTCGGTGCCGCTGAAGGTCACGTTGGTCGCCGCGTCCTGGCACTTCAGCGTGGTGGCGGTCGGGTCGGTCATGGTGAAGCTGCTGCCCGAGCCGCTGGTCGCGATCGAGAGCGGGTTGGGGCCGGAGTACGCCGCCGTGCCCGTGCCGTGGGCGATCTGCTCGCGGCCCTCGAGCACCGAGCCGTCGGCGGCGTCGACGTACACGTACTGCCAGGACGGCTCGCCGGCGTCGGTGGTGCCGCGCACCTGCGTCTCCCAGGCGAGGGCGGTGCTGTCGCGCTGCCAGACCACCAGGC
>NZ_JBFUMD010000444.1:0-3300 GCF_054049555.1 Nocardioides sp. P5_C9_2 | reverse complement strand
GCGGACGGGTCGTCTACGCGAGCCCCAACGCGCTCTCCGTCTACCGCCGCCTCGGGCTCACCGGCGACCTGACCGGTCACGTCCTGGCCGACCTCACGCGCGAGCTGGTGCCACCGCGGCGTCGCCCCGACGAGGAGTCGCTCAGTGCGGTGCTCTCGGGGCAGGCGGACCGCGACACCGAGGTCGGGAGCGACCAGGTCAGCCTCATCCTGCGCAGCATCCCGCTGCGACCGGAGGGGGAGCGGATCGGCGCCCTCGTGCTGCTGCGCGACGTCACGGACCTGCGCCGCCGCGACCGGGAGCTGGTCACCAAGGACGCCACCATCCGCGAGATCCACCACCGGGTGAAGAACAACCTCCAGACGGTGGCGGCCCTGCTGCGCCTCCAGGCGCGGCGCATCGACCAGCCGGAGGCGCGAGCGGCCCTCGAGGAGGCCGTCCGGCGGGTGGGGTCGATCGCGATCGTCCACGAGACCCTGAGCCAGGCGGTCGAGGAGCACGTCGACTTCGACGAGGTGGCCGATCGGCTCGGCCGGATGGTCACCGACGTGTCGGTCGTGCGCGGCGCCGTGCGCGTCGTGCGGCGGGGCAGCTTCGGCGTGCTCGCCTCGGAGACGGCCACGCCGTTGGCCATGGTGATCACCGAGACGCTGCAGAACGCGGTCGAGCACGGCTACCCCGAGCAGGACGTCACGGCGAAGGGCACCGTCGAGCTCGCCGTCCGCGCCGAGCGGGGGCGACTGACGCTCACGATCACCGACGACGGCCTGGGACTGCCCGACGGGTTCGACCTGTCCACCTCGACGAGCCTCGGGCTCTCCATCGTGCGGACCCTGGTGGAGTCCGAGCTGGGGGGGACCCTCGAGATGGGGGCCGCAGAGGGCAGCGGGACCCGGGTACGGATCACGCTGCCACTCTCCTGAGTGACCGGGGCGGTGGGGGGTCGGCCGGTGGGGGGTCAGGCGGTGGGGGTCAGGCGGTGGGGGTCAGGCGGTGCGGACGCGGGCCCGCGCGTTGCGACGCTTCAGGGCCCGACGCTCGTCCTCGCTGAGGCCGCCCCAGACACCGTGGTCCTGACCGGCCTCGAGGGCCCAGGCGAGGCACTGGTCGCGTACCTCGCACCGACGGCAGACCTGCTTGGCCTCCTCGATCTGGAGGATGGCCGGACCGGTGTTGCCGATCGGGAAGAACAGCTCCGGGTCCTCGTCGAGGCAGGCTGAACGGCTGCGCCAATCCATGGCAGGGGGTTCCCTCTTTCTTCACGCGATGGCTGTGTGCGGGCAGTCAGCGGAGCCCGGGCGCTGTGGAGATGCCCGGATTGCGGGCACCACGAAGTGAACTCCTCCGTGAGCGCACCCCCCAGACTGGCAAGAGTTCGGGCCCAACACAACCCTTTCGGTGGTCGCTTCCGTCACAACCGGGCCCGCGACCTAGGCTGGCGGGGTGACCCAGAGCCTCACCAGCCCCGCTCCGCTCGTCACCGCGGCGTCGCTCGCCGCGGTCGAGGGGGTCGTCGTCGTCGCGCTCGCGGTCCTCGAGATCGCGTCGCTGACCGGCGGGCGGCTGACCATGGGGCTCACCACCACGCTCTTCTTCGCGGCGTACGGCGGGTTCCTGATCGCCTGCGCCTGGGCCATCACCCACGGCGGCGCCTGGGCGCGGGGCCCCATCCTGCTGGCCCAGCTGATCCAGCTCGGCCTGGCCTGGAACCTCCGGGGTGGTGCGACCACCGTGCTGTCCGTGGCCATCGGGATCGTCGCCCTGGTCGTGATCGCCGGGATCATCCACCCGCGCAGCATCCAGGCCCTGGAGGCCCAGCGCTGATCTACTCCGCCTCGAGCGAGGTCCGCAGCTGGGCCAGCGTCCTGGTGAGCAGCCGCGACACGTGCATCTGCGAGACCCCGATCTCCTCGGCGATCTGCGACTGGGTCATGTTCTTGAAGAACCGCAGCAGCAGGATCCGCTTCTCCCGGGCGCCGAGGCCCTCGAGCAGYGGCTTGATCGACTCGCGGATCTCGACGTGCTCGAGCCCCTCGTCGTCCACGCCCAGGGTGTCGAGCATGCTCGGCGGCCCGTCGTCGGAGCCGTCGGAGGCGTCCAGCGACAGCGTCGAGTAGGCGTTGCTCGACTCCATGCCCTCGATGATCTCCTCGACCGTGCACCCGATGGCCTCGGCCAGCTCGCGCGGGGTGGGCGAGCGACCCAGCTTCTGGGTGAGCTCGGCGGTCACCGTCCCGATCTGCATCCGCAGCTCCTGCAGCCGGCGCGGGACCCGGATGGCCCAGCCCTTGTCGCGGAAGTAGCGCTTGATCTCGCMGATGATCGTCGGAGTGGCGTACGTCGAGAACTCGACGCCCCGGTCGGTCTCGAAGCGGTCGATGGCCTTGATCAGGCCGATGGTCCCCACCTGGACGAGGTCCTCGTGCGGCTCGCCCCGGTTGCGGAAGCGTCGGGCGCAGTGCTCGACGAGCGGCAGGTGCAGGTGCACCAGGGCGTCGCGCGCCGTGGCCCGGGACGCGCCCGAGCCGTCCTGGTCGCGCATCTCGCCGAACAGCTCGGCGCTGCGCTGCCGCGTCACCTCGACGCGCGTCGGCACCGTCTCCGTCGGCTCCGTGGTGTCCCCCTCCACCGAACCATCCCCCGTGATGTCGTGGCTCATCTCAGAGCTCGGCGCCCGCCGTGTCGTCGACCGCTCCGGCGGCACCACCCACCTGGCTCGACATCCGGAAGCGCACGGTGAAGCGGCCACCGGTCGAGGTCACCGTCGCCTCGGAGGCCAGGGTGTCGAGCACCTGCCACGCGAAGCTGTCGTAGTCGGGAGCCGGGTCGTCGCTGGCCTCGGTCTCGACCTGCACCCCGAGGGTGCCGGTGCCGAGGTGGAAGCGGCAGACCAGGTCGGCGCCCGGGTCGGCCTCCGGGAGCACCAGCGCCAGGGCCTCGCCGATCGCGATGCGCAGCTCCTCGATGTCGTCCATGGTGAAGTCCAGACGGGCAGCGAGGCCGGCCGTGGTCGTCCGGAGCACCGAGGCGTACGCGCCGTCGGCCGGCAGCCGGAGCTCGACGTCCGCCCGCGCGTCGGGATTGTCGTGACTGGACATGTGCGTGGGGGTCCCGTCCTGGGTCGAGGGCTGGGGGGTGGCCTCACACTAACCGGCTGGTCCGCCGGCACAGGTGCTGCCTCGACCACGTACCCAGATGCGGTCCGCCTACACGTCACAACTAGCCCGAATGAGGTATATCCGTGACTTCGCCACCGTCCTACCCTTGCCATCAGCAACGCTCGTCGACGTGGTGGAGGGA
>NZ_JBFUMD010000443.1:0-3306 GCF_054049555.1 Nocardioides sp. P5_C9_2 | reverse complement strand
CGGTCGACCAGCACGGCCAGGCGTACGGCGGCGGGGCGGCCGAGGTCGGCGAGCGCGTCGAGGGCGGCCCGGATGGTGCGGCCGGAGAACAGCACGTCGTCGACGAGCACCACCACCTTGCCGTCGATGCCGCCGGGCGGGACCTCGGTCTTGTGGGAGCGCCGTGTCGGCTGCGTGCGCAGGTCGTCGCGGTACATCGTGACGTCGAGCTCGCCGACGGCGACCGCGGCACCTTCGACGCTGGCGATGCGCTCGCCGATGCGGCGAGCCAAGGGGACGCCACGCGTGTGGAGGCCGAGCAGGACGAGATCGGCGGCGCCCTTGTTGCGCTCGAGGATCTCGTGGGAGATGCGGGTCAACGCCCGGGCGATGTCACCGGAGTCGAGCACGATGCGAGGGTCGGCCATGCGGCCCGAGACCTCCTTCTCCGCCTCACGGGACGGTCAGTTAAAGGATGTCGAACGCCGCAGACGTTACCAGCACGGGCTCGCGTACTGTCGAGGCAACCGGCGCGTGCCGGTCCCAGGTCAGGAGCTCGTCATGAGCGTCCGTTACGCCACCGCCTACTGGTGGGGCATCACTCCGTGGACGAAGGCCGGGCGACAGAGCACGGTGTCCTTCGACGTCCTGCTCGACGCCGAGGAGCGCGGGCGCGGGTCGCAGCTCGGGCGGGCCCTCGATCTCGGGTGTGGCACCGGCGAGCGGACCATGCGCCTCGTCGAGCGCGGCTGGGACGCCGTCGGCATCGACGACGTACGGCAGGCGGTCGACATCGCCATCCGTCGCTGCGGCTTCGCCGACACCAGGTTCGTCGTGGGCGACGTCCGTCACCTCGTGCACTCGGGCATCGGCAGCGGCTTCTCGCTGGTCCTCGACGTCGGCTGCTTCGAGGGACTGGGGCGCGAGGACCGGGCGCTGATGGCCGCCGGGGTCACCGCGCTCGCCGCCCCGGACGCGACCGTCCTGCTCATGACCGCCGAGCCGCACGGCCTCTCCGTACGCCGGCACGGCGCCACCCGCGCCGACGTCGAGGAGGCCTTCGCCGGGTGGACCCTCGTCGGCGCCGAGCCAGCCGACACCCGCGGGATGTCGCGGGCACGCGCCAGGCTCACGCCGACGTGGTACCACCTGCGTAGGACCTGACCTTCCCCGTCCTGGCTCCTCAGCGCGACGGAAGGGGCGCGGTCAGCGCTCGAGGATGGCCACCACTCCCTGGCCGCCCGCGGCGCAGATGGAGATCAGGCCGCGACCGCCCGTACCGGTCGACGCGGCCTTCTCGTCGAGGATGTGGGCCAGGGTGCTGATGATCCGTCCACCGGTCGCGGCGAAGGGGTGCGCCGCCGCGAGCGAGGACCCGTGGACGTTGAGCTTGTCGCGGTCGATCGCGCCGAGCGGCTCGTCGAGGCCGAGGCGCTCCTTGCAGAAGACCGGGTCCTCCCAGGCCGCCAGGGTGGACAGCACCTGGGAGGCGAACGCCTCGTGGATCTCGTAGAAGTCGAAGTCCTGCAGCGACAGGCCGTTGCGCGCGAGCATGCGCGGGACGGCGTACGCAGGGGCCATCAGCAGGCCCTCGTGGCCGTTGACGTAGTCCACGGCGGCGGTCTCGTGGTCGACGAACCACGCGAGCACAGGCAGGTCGCGCTCCCTCGCCCAGTCCTCCGAGGCGAGCAGCACGGCGGAGGCACCGTCACTCAGCGGGGTGCTGTTGCCGGCGGTCATCGTGGCGGCCTCGCCCCTGCCGAAGACCGGCTTGAGCGTGGACAGCTTCTCGACGGTCGAGTCCGCGCGCAGGTTGTTGTCGCGCTCGACGCCGCGGAACGGCGTGACCTGGTCGTCGAAGAAGCCCCGGTCGTACGCCGCCGCCATCTTCTGGTGCGACGAGGCGGCCAGCTCGTCCTGCGCCTCCCGGGTGATCCGCCACTCGAGGGCGGTCAGGGCCGCGTGCTCACCCATGGAGAGGCGGGTGCGGGGCTCGCCGTTCTGCGGGATCTCCAGGCCGATGTCGCCGGGGCGGATCCGGCCGAGCGCAGTCAGCTTGCCCCGGGTGTCGCGGGCTGCGTTGACCCTCATCAGCTTCTTGCGGAGCTTGTCGCTGATCGCGACCGGGGCGTCGGAGGTGGTGTCGGTGCCGCCGGCGATGCCGACGTCGATCTGGCCGAGGGCGATCTTGTCCGCGATCTGGATCGCGGCCTGCAGGCCGGTGCCGCAGGCCTGCTGGATGTCGGTGGCCSGGGTCTCGGCGGACAGCTTCGAGCCCAGCACCGACTCGCGGGTGAGGTTGAAGTCGCGGGCGTGCTTGAGGACGGCGCCGGCGACCACCTCGCCGAGCCGCTCGCCCTCCAGCCCGTAGCGGGCGACCAGGCCGTCGATGGCCGCCGTGAGCATCTCCTGGTTGGAGACGTCGGTGTAGACCGTGTTGGACCGGGCGAACGGGATGCGGTTGCCACCGAGGACGGCGACGCGACGGGTCGAGGAGTTCATGCTCCTATCCTTGTCCCCCGCCCCACATCGGGGGAATGCTCTGAGGGCCACGTCACGAAATGTGGACGCCGAGTTACACGTCCCGTTACATGTACGACGCCGGACCCGTACGCCGCCTGCTCCCCCATCCCACGTCACCGGAGGACCTCCCCGCCATGAGCGACCGCTACCAGGGCTTCGTGTCCTCCCCGATCGGCAAGCTCCTCGTGAAGAACCTCGGCCTGCCCAGCCCGACCCGGCTCGAGCGCTACCGCGAGGGCGCGCCGCTCGTGACGGGCACCGTCGTGGTCGGCGGCTCCGGACGCCTGGTCGACCGGCTGCCCGCGCTCCTGGAGGGCCTCGGGATCGCCTCCACCACGACCACCGACGGCGACGGGCGCTTCAAGGCCCTCGTCCTCGACGCGACCGGCATCACCGACACGGCCGGGCTCGTGGCGCTCCAGGAGTTCTTCACCCCGCTGGTGCGCCGCCTCGAGACCTGCCCGCGCATCGTGGTCCTCGGCACCACGCCGGATTCGGTCAGCGGCGGCGAGCGCGTCGCGCAGCGCGCCCTCGAGGGCTTCACCCGCTCGCTGGGCAAGGAGATCGGGCGGGGCGGCACCGTCCAGCTCGTCCACGTCTCCGCGGGAGCGGAGGAGGCGGTGGCGTCCACGCTCGGCTTCCTCCTCTCGCCCAAGTCGGCGTACGTCTCGGGGCAGGTCGTGCGGATCGGCGCCCACGGGTCGACGACCGCCGGGCAGGTGGCCGACCGGACCCGCCCCCTCGCGGGCAAGGTCGCCCTCGTCACCGGCGCCAGCCGCGGTATCGGCGAGCAGATCGCCCGGG
>NZ_JBFUMD010000442.1:0-3315 GCF_054049555.1 Nocardioides sp. P5_C9_2 | reverse complement strand
GCTCGAGGACGAGCTCGGCCCCGGCGTCGCCGCCACCCTGGCCCGCACGGCAGACCAGCTCCGCGACGACATGGGCCTGCTCGACGAGTTCGCTGCCGAGGTGGCGGCCGCCGTCACCACCGAGGATGGCCTCGCGGTCGAGGCCCTTGCCGGCCAGCACCCCGCCCTGCGCCGCCGCGTGCTGCACGACGCCGTCCTGGCCGCCGGTGCCCCCGCCTCCGAGGTGCGCCACGAGCACGTCCTGGCCGTCGACGCGCTGCTCACCGACTGGCGGGGCCAGAAGTGGATCGACCTCCCCGGCCACCTGCGCGCCGTACGTCGCGAGGGACTCGTCGTCCTCGAGCGCGCTCCCTCGGCCCCGGGCGACTGAGCGCCCGACCCGATCCTTCGACCTGCACTTCCACGCAACCGGGCGGAGGGACGGCCTCGGACCCGCCTCGCGGCCCGAACTCCCGCGCACCTGCGTGGGATTCCATCCGAGCGGCGATCCCGGGCTGATCCCCGCTGTGGACAACGGTCCGACGCGGCCCGACAGGGGAAGCCTCCCGGACATGGACCTCGACACGACCCGTCCCTTCCCTCGGTGGCAGGGACTTCGCGCCGGCATCACCCGGGCGACCCTCGACGGACCCTCCTACCAGCGCGTGCTGCACGGGGTGCTCGTGGCGTCGGGTGTCCCGCTCACCCCTCGGCTGCGGGCCCAGGCGGCCCTCGTCTGCTTCTTCGCTCACGCGTTCGCCAGCCACGCGACGGCGGCCCGGGTGTGGGGGGCGCCGATCCCGACCCTCCCCGGGGAGCACGTGACCGTCCCGACCGCCGGCGAGCGGCTCCGGCGCGACGGGGTGACCTGCCACGTGCGGACCGGAGCCGTGGCCGTCGTCCACGACGGGATACGGGTCTCGTCGTTGCCCGACCTGTTCCTGGAGATGGCGGAGCAGGTGCCGCTGGTGGAGCTGGTCGTGCTCGGCGACTGGATGGTGCGACGGAAGGGAGTGAGGCCTGGGCAGCTGGTCCGGGCCGCGCGATCCGCGCCGGGCGTGGCCGGGCGGCTGGCGCGGCAGGCGGCGTCGTACGTCCGGAGGGACGTCGACTCACCCATGGAGAGCAGGCTGCGCATGCTCCTCGTGCTCGCCGGCCTGCCCGAGCCCCGCGTCAACCTCACCATCCGCGACGTGGACGGGGAGCCGGTACGACGCTTCGACCTCAGCTGGCCCGAGGGCAAGGTCATCGTCGAGTACGACGGCCGCCTCCACATCGAGAGGGAGGCGCAGTGGGAGGCGGACCTCGCGAGACGCGAGGAGATCGACGACCACGGCTGGCGGATCCTGGTCGTGGTGTCGAACGGCGTCCACCGAGACCCCGGGGCGACGGTGGAGCGCGTGTGGCGGCTGCTGCGCAGCAGGGGAGTGCCGGGGGTGCCGACCCGACCGGGGCAGGCCTGGCGGGCACACTTCCCGGGCCATGCGCCGTACCGGTGAGGTCCCGGACCGGCAGATCGACCTGGGCGCGTGGAAGTGCAGCCTGCTGGCCCCGCCCACCCCTGAAGTTCCACGCAACCGCGTGCACGTCCCTCTCCCGTTCCTCGACCACCCGACGACGGGGGAGCCGGGTGCACCTAGGCTGCACGGCATGGACGCGTCCCACGTGGAGTCTGACCTGGTCAACGTGCTCTTCACCGAGGAGCAGATCCAAGCCCGGCTGGGGGAGATGGGCCAGCAGATCACCGCGGACTACGAGGGCCACGACCTGCTCATGGTCGGCGTGCTCCGTGGCGCCGTGATGGTGATGGCCGACCTGTCCCGCGCGCTGGGTCGCCACGTCGAGATGGACTGGATGGCCATCAGCTCCTACGGCTCGGGCACCAAGTCCAGCGGTGTGGTGCGGATCCTCAAGGACCTCGACACCGACATCACCGGTCGCCACGTGCTGATCGTCGACGAGATCATCGACACCGGGCTCACCCTCAGCTGGCTGGTCAACAGCCTGGGCAGCCGCGGCCCGGCCAGCGTCGAGATCGCCACCCTGCTGCGCAAGCCGGAGGCGCTGAGCATGCCGGTGGAGCCCAAGTACGTCGGCTGGGACATCCCCAACGAGTTCGTCGTGGGCTACGGCCTCGACTACCAGGAGCGCTACCGCAACCTGCGCGACATCGGCACCCTGGCGCCGCACGTCTACTCCTGAAACACCCGTCGCTTCACCCTGCCTGAAAGAATGGGCCGGACCCGCGGGTGCGCGTGACGCTGTACGGTCACAACCCCCGAACCCCTCGTCGCGAAAGATGCTTGTGAAGCGTATTTTCAAGGGCCCCTGGCTGGTGGCACTCGTGGCGGGTGTCGCCGCCCTGTTCGCCATCCAGTTCCTCATCCCCAACGGCGGGTACGACGAGGTCAAGACCTCCGAGCTCAACGCCTGGATCGCCGACGGCGAGGTCAAGGACATCACCTTCATCGAGGGTGACCAGGAGATCCGCGCCACCCTGGACAAGGGCGTGCGCGACGGCAGCGACAAGGTCGTCACCTACTACATCCAGGGCCAGCAGGAGTCCATCCTCGCGGCGGTCCAGGAACAGGCCGACGAGGGCACCATCGACGAGTACACCTCCGAGGTGCCCAAGCCGAGCGTCATCGGCTCGCTGCTGGTGACCCTGCTCCCCTTCGCGCTCATCGTGCTGCTGTTCATCTTCTTGATGAACCAGGCCCAGGGCGGTGGCCGCGGCGTCATGCAGTTCGCCAAGAGCAAGGCCAAGCTCATCACCAAGGACATGCCGAAGACGACGTTCTCCGACGTCGCCGGGTCCGAGGAGGCGGTCGAGGAGCTCGGCGAGATCAAGGAGTTCCTCCAGGAGCCCGCGAAGTTCCAGGCCGTGGGCGCCAAGATCCCCAAGGGCGTGCTGCTCTACGGCCCGCCCGGCACCGGCAAGACGCTGCTCGCGCGCGCGGTCGCCGGGGAGGCCGGGGTGCCGTTCTTCTCGATCTCCGGCTCCGACTTCGTGGAGATGTTCGTCGGCGTCGGCGCCAGCCGGGTCCGCGACCTGTTCGAGCAGGCGAAGGAGAACGCCCCCGCGATCGTCTTCATCGACGAGATCGACGCCGTCGGTCGGCACCGCGGCGCCGGCATGGGCGGCGGCCACGACGAGCGCGAGCAGACCCTCAACCAGCTGCTGGTCGAGATGGACGGCTTCGACGTGCGCGGCGGGGTCATCCTCATCGCGGCCACCAACCGGCCCGACGTCCTCGACCCGGCCCTGCTGCGCCCGGGCCGCTTCGACCGCCAGATCCAGGTCGACGCCCCCGACCTCAACGGGCGCCACCAGAT
>NZ_JBFUMD010000441.1:0-3318 GCF_054049555.1 Nocardioides sp. P5_C9_2 | reverse complement strand
CGGCCGCCCGGCTCCCGCCGCGCAGGGCGCCCGCGTCGAGGCCGTCGCGGCGAGCGACGAGCGCGCCGAGCTCGAACCGGCTGAGGGCGTCCGCGCCGCCGACGTGGAGGACTCCGGCGACGTCGTCGCCCGCCCGCTCCGCCAGCTCGACCAACGCGGTGGCGAGGTCGCCGACGTGGACCGGGCAGCGCATCTCGTCCTCGAAGAGGACGCCGTCGGCGCCGCCGGCCAGCGCGTGCACGAGGCGCTCGTGCGAGGAGTGGCCGTCACCGAGGATCAGCGACGTGCGCGCCACCACGGCGTCGCGGCAGATGGCGAGCACGGTCGTCTCGGCGGCGGCCTTGGCGGCGCCGTACGCCGTGATCGGGTCGGGGACGGCCGACTCGGCGTACACGCCGTCGGCACCGGAGAAGACGATGTCGCTGGACACGAGCACCAGGCGCGCACCGTGCCGCGCGGCGGCCACGGCGACGTGCGCGCTGCCGGTCGCGGTGACGTGCCAGTCGGACTGGACGTAGGCGGTGTGCACGACCGCGTCGGGACGGACGTCCCGGAGGAGCGCGTCCACGGCGGCGGCGTCGCGGAGGTCGGCGTCCGCGGTCCCGACGGGCACGACGTCGTGCCCGGCCGCGCGCGCGACCTCGGTGACGTGGCGCCCGAGGTAGCCCCGGCGGCCTCCGGTGACCAGCAGGCGCATCAGGTGAAGACGAGGTAGTGCAGCAGCAGCCAGATCGGCGCGATGGTGGCGAGCAGCGAGTCGAGCCGGTCCATCAGGCCGCCGTGACCGGGGATGACCTGGCTCATGTCCTTGATGCCGAGGTCGCGCTTGATCACCGACTCGCACAGGTCGCCCAGGGTCGCCATCACCGCGGCGATGAGGCCCAGCGCCACGCCCACCCACCAGTCGCCGTCGAGGAGGTAGACGACCAGGGCCACGCCGGACGCGACGCAGAAGAGGAGGGAGCCGACGAAGCCCTCCCACGACTTCTTGGGCGAGATGACCGGCGCCATCGGGTGCTTGCCGAACAGCACGCCCGCGATGTAGCCGCCGATGTCGGAGGCGATGGTGACGGCGATGAAGGTGATGATCCCCTTGACGCCCTCGTCGTACCGCTCGAAGCCGGTGGCCCCGCCCTCGGCCAGCATCAGGGCCACGAATGAGCCCAGGAACGGGACGTAGATGAGCGTGAAGACCGAGGCGGTGGAGTTCTTGACGTAGCCGTCGATGCCGCGCCGCAGCAGCCACAGCATGATCACCAGCGCGGTCACGGCCGTGGCGGTCACCAGCGCCGGCGCGCCCCAGAAGTACGCGACGACCACCATGACCACTCCGCCGACCATCAGCGGCTGCTCCGGCAGGTCGATGTCCTTGGCCGACATCCCCTTGCGGAGCTCCCACACGGCCACCACGACGGCGGCCGCGACGATGACCATGAAGGCGGTCTTCCACACCGCGAGGGACACCGCGATGGCGACGAGCAGCACCACGGCGGAGCCGATCGCGGCCGGCAGGTTGCGACCGGCGCGACCGTGGTCCTTCGGGGGTGCTGGGGAGGTGGGCATGCTGGACGGCGACATCAGACCTCGAGCAGCTCGGCTTCCTTGTTCTTGAGCATCTCGTCGATGGTGTCGGTGTGCTTCTTGGTGGTGACGTCGAGCTTCTTCTCACCGCCGGTGACGTCGTCCTTGCCGACCTCGCCGTCCTTCTCGAGCTTCTCCATGCCCTGCTTGGCCGTGCGCCGCAGGTTGCGGACCGCGACCCGCCCGTCCTCGGCCTTGGCGCGCGCGAGCTTGATGTACTCCTTGCGGCGCTCCTCGGTCAGCTCGGGGAAGCCGCAGCGCAGCACCTTGCCGTCGTTGGCCGGGTTGACGCCGAGGTCGGAGTCGCGGATCGCGCGCTCGATGTTGCCCATCGCACCGATGTCGTAGGGCGAGATGAGGATCGTGCGGGCGTCCTGCGAGGTGAACGAGGCCAGCTGCTGGATCGGCGTGGGCGTGCCGTAGTAGTCGACGACGATCTTGTTGAACATGTTGGGGTGCGCCCGGCCGGCACGGATCGCGGCGAACTCCTCGCGGGTGGCCTCGACCGACTTGGCCATCTTCTGGTCGGCCTCGTTCAGGACGTCGTTGATCACGTGCGTGCTCCTAGCAGAATCGTTCGTGCGTCGACAGGTGTCTGGTGTGGGGGGCCGTGACCGATCATCCGTCTCGGCTCACGAGCGTGCCAATCTTCTCACCCTGCACGGACCGGGCGATCGTGCCGGGTGTGGAGAGGTTGAAGAAGACCATCGACATGTTGTTGTCCCTGGCCAGGCTGATGGCGGTGGCGTCGGCGACCTTGAGGTTGCGGGCGAGGTACTCGTCGTAGCTGAGGTCGTCGAACTTGACGGCGTCCGGGTGGGTCTTGGGGTCCGAGTCGTAGACCCCGTCGACCCCCTGCTTGCCCATCAGGATGACCTCGCAGTGGGTCTCGAGGGCACGCTGCGCGGCGACGGTGTCGGTCGAGAAGTACGGCATCCCGGCGCCGGCACCGAAGATCACGACCCGCCCCTTCTCGAGGTGTCGGATGGCCCGACGCGGGATGTAGGGCTCGGCGACCTGGCCCATCGCGATGGCGCTCTGCACCCTCGTCTCCACGCCCTGCTGCTCGATCAGGTCCTGCAGCGCGAGGCAGTTCATCACCGTGCCCAGCATGCCCATGTAGTCGGCGCGGGCGCGGTCCATCCCGCGCTGCTGCAGCTCGGCGCCGCGGAAGAAGTTGCCGCCACCCACGACGATCGCGACCTGTACGCCCTCGCGGGCAACGTCGGCGATCTCCTTGGCGATCGCGCTGATCACGTCGAGGTCGAGGCCGACCTGACCACCACCGAACACCTCTCCCGACAGCTTGAGCAGGACGCGGTTGTAGGCGGTCACAGGTGTTCCCTTCGACGACGGGTGGGTCGGGGCAAACCTACCGGTGGGTCACCCCTTCCGGCGAACGCGGCACCCGACCGGGTGGACACGACGACGGGGCCGGCACGACTCTCGTCGTACCGGCCCCGTCGGGGTGCCCCGGAGTGGGTCCGGAGCGGGTGGCGTGTCAGCCGGTCAGGCGCCGACCTCGAAGCGCGCGAAGCGCTTCACGGTGGTGCCGGCCTCGTCGAGGACCGTCTTGACCGACTTCTTGTTCTCGGTCACCGAGGGCTGGTCGAGGAGCGCGACCTCCTTGTAGAAGCCGTTGAGGCGACCCTCGGTGATCTTCGCGATGGCGCCCTCGGGCTTGCCCTCCTCGCGGGAGGTGGCCTCGGCGATCTCGCGCTCCTTGGCGACGACGTC
>NZ_JBFUMD010000440.1:0-3331 GCF_054049555.1 Nocardioides sp. P5_C9_2 | reverse complement strand
TTCTCGCGGAGCATCGTCACAGACGAGTAYGCCCCGAGGAGGCGAAAAGGTTCGGAAACGCACCGCACGCAACGACGGGCGGCCGCCACCCTCCCGGTCGGGAGAGGTGACGGCCGCCCGTGCGTGTCGGAGAGACCCGAGGGTCAGCCCTTGAGCAGGTTGCGCAGCACGTACTGCATGATCCCGCCGTTGCGGTAGTAGTTGGCCTCGCCCGGGGTGTCGATGCGGACGACCGCGTCGAACTCGACGTCGCCGGCCGTGACCTTGACGGTCTTCGGCGTGCTGCCGTCGTTGAGCGCCGTGATCCCGGTGATCGAGAACGTCTCCTCACCCGTGAGGCCGAGCGACTCGGCGTTCTGGCCCTCGGGGTACTGGAGCGGGATGACGCCCATGCCGATCAGGTTGGAGCGGTGGATGCGCTCGTAGGACTCCGCGATGACGGCCTTGACGCCGAGCAGCGAGGTGCCCTTGGCCGCCCAGTCACGCGACGAGCCCGAGCCGTACTCCTTGCCCGCCAGGACGACCAGCGGGGTGCCCGCGGCGATGTAGCGCTCGGAGGCCTCGAAGACGCTCGTCACCTCGCCGTCGGCGGTGAAGTCGCGCGTCACGCCACCCTCGGTGCCGGGGGCCAGCTGGTTGCGCAGCCGGATGTTGGCGAAGGTGCCGCGGATCATGACCTCGTGGTTGCCGCGGCGCGAGCCGTAGGAGTTGAAGTCACGCTGATCGACGCCGTGCTCGGCGAGGTAGCGACCGGCCGGGCTGTCCTTCTTGATCGCACCGGCGGGGCTGATGTGGTCGGTCGTGACCGAGTCACCCAGCTTGAGCAGGACGCGCGCGCCGTCGATGTCCACGACCGGCGTGGGCTCGTCGGGCATCCCGTCGAAGTACGGAGGACGACGCACGTACGTCGACTCCGGGTCCCACTCGAAGATGTCGCCCTCGGGCGTCGGCAGGGACTGCCAGCGCTCGTCACCGGCGAAGACGTCCTTGTAGGACTCGCCGAACATGTCGGAGGTGATCGCTCGCGCGATGGTCTCCTCGACCTCGGTCGGGCTCGGCCAGATGTCCTTGAGGTAGACGTCGTTGCCGTCGGTGTCCTGGCCCAGCGGGTCGTCGAACAGGTTGACGTCCATCGACCCGGCCAGGGCGTAGGCCACGACCAGCGGCGGGGACGCCAGGTAGTTCATCTTCACGTCCGGGTTGATCCGGCCCTCGAAGTTGCGGTTGCCGGACAGCACGGAGACGACCGCGAGGTCGTTGTCCTGCACCGCCTGGGACACCTCGGGGATGAGCGGCCCGGAGTTGCCGATGCAGGTGGTGCAGCCGTAGCCGACGAGGTTGAAGCCGAGCTTGTCGAGGTACGGCGTGAGGCCGGACCGCTCGTAGTAGTCGCTGACGACCTTCGAGCCGGGGGCCAGGGTGGTCTTGACCCACGGCTTGCGGGTCAGGCCCTTCTCGACGGCCTTCTTGGCCAGCAGCGCGGCCCCGATCATCACGCTGGGGTTGGACGTGTTGGTGCACGACGTGATGGCCGCGATCGCCACGGCTCCGTGGTCGACCTGCACCTCCTGGCCGTCGAGCGAGATCGTCACGGGGTTGCTCGGACGTCCCGCGGACGGGCTGGCGTCGGCGTGCACGGGCGCACCGTTGCCACCGGCGTGGGAGGGCGAGTCGGAGGCCGGGAAGGACTCCTCGACCGCCTCGTCGTACCCCGTCGCCTCGGCGGCGTCGTCGGGGTCGGTGTCGCCCTCGGAGACGTAGTCCTTGAGCGCGTTGCGGAAGGAGGCCTTCGCCTCGGTGACCTCGACGCGGTCCTGGGGGCGCTTGGGGCCGGCCAGCGACGGGACCACGGTGGACACGTCGAGCTCGAGCTTCTCGGAGTAGCGGGGCTCGGCGTCCGGGTCGTGCCAGAGGCCCTGCTCCTTGGCGTAGGTCTCGACGAGCGCGAGCTGCTCCTCGGAGCGGCCGGTGAGGCGCAGGTAGTCGACGGTCTGCTGGTCGATCGGGAAGACCGCGATGGTCGAGCCGAACTCCGGGCTCATGTTGCCGATCGTGGCGCGGTTGGCCAGCGGCAGCGCCGAGACGCCGGGTCCGTAGAACTCGACGAACTTGCCGACGACGCCGTGCTTGCGCAGCATCTCGGTGATGGTGAGGACCAGGTCGGTGGCGGTCGCACCCTCGGGCAGGTCGCCGTTGAGCTTGAAGCCGACCACGCGCGGGATCAGCATGCTGACCGGCTGGCCGAGCATCGCGGCYTCSGCCTCGATGCCGCCSACGCCCCAGCCGASSACGSCGAKGCCGTTGACCATGGTGGTGTGSGAGTCGGTGCCGACGCAGGTGTCGGGGTAGGCCTGCAGCTCGCCGTCCACCTCGCGGGTGAAGACGGTCCGGGCGAGGTGCTCGATGTTGACCTGGTGCACGATGCCGGTGCCGGGCGGGACGACCTTGAAGTCGTCGAAGGCACCCTGGCCCCAGCGCAGGAACTGGTAGCGCTCACGGTTGCGCTCGTACTCGATCTCGACGTTGCGCTCGAAGGACTCGGGCGTGCCGAAGACATCGGCGATGACGGAGTGGTCGATGACCATCTCGGCCGGGGCGAGGGGGTTGATCTTGGTCGCGTCGCCGCCGAGCTCGGCCATCGCCTCGCGCATCGTGGCGAGGTCGACGACGCACGGCACGCCCGTGAAGTCCTGCATGATCACGCGCGCAGGCGTGAACTGGATCTCCTTGCTGGGGTCCGCGTCCGCGTCCCAGCCGGCGATCGCCCTGATGTCGTCGGCCGTGATGTCCGCGCCGTCCTCCGTCCGGAGGAGGTTCTCGAGCAGCACCTTGAGGCTGAACGGGAGCGACTCCACGTCGAGGCCGTCGCCCACCACCTTGTCGAGGCGGAAGATCTCGTAGGACTTGCCGTCCACATCGAGGGTGCTCTTGGCGCCGAAGCTGTCCTGACTGGCCATCCGCCACATCTCCTGTTGAGTCGTCGGGTCTGCCACCCATCTTGCCCACGTGCGTCGAACCAACGGAAGCAAGGCACACCTAACTTCGGTGCGGGTGTTTATCTCGACATCAAGATACATGATGCCGAGAGAGGTGTCACGCGATGCCGGCCCGCGCGTCCAGGCGCTGGAGCAGGTCGTGTGCCGCGAGCTCGACCTGCTTGTGCCGCCACTCCGCGGCGCGGTAGACGCAGGCGATCAGGCCGCTGCGGTGGACGCGCCGCAGGTCGCCGTACCCGAAGGCGTAGCGCGCCTTGGTGCCGTCGTTGGCCCCGTCGGTCAGCCCGAGGTGCCACGCGGCATAGTCGTCCCAGGTGTGCCGCTCGAGGTAGGCG
>NZ_JBFUMD010000439.1:0-3331 GCF_054049555.1 Nocardioides sp. P5_C9_2 | reverse complement strand
GGTGCACGACGTCGACCCCGATCCCGGCGGCGGACAGGGACCGGTGGAAGTCCTCGGCCCGGTCGCGGTAGGTGACGTCGATGCTCGGGTGCGAGTCGAGCTCGCAGCCCCACCAGGCCTCCCAGTCGTAGAGGATGGCGGCCCGGTTGTCGGCGCGGCTGCCGCTGATCTCCTCGATCGAGTCGAGCACCTCGGAGAGCTGCACCACCTCGCGCCACAGCCGGGAGTCCGTCCCGGCGTGGGGGAGCAGGGCCGAGTGGAACTTCTCCGCGCCGGCGCGGGAGGCCCGCCACTGGAAGAACAGCACGGCGTCCGCGCCGTGGGCCACGTGCGCCAGGCTCGAGCGGATCGTCTCGCCCGGCGCCTTGGCGCGGTTGCGTGGCTGCCAGTTGACCGCGCTGGTGGAGTGCTCCATCAGCAGCCAGGGCTTCCCGTCGGCGGTGCCGCGGGTGAGGTCGGCGCTGAAGGCGAGCTCGCGGTGCGGGTGCGGGTCCGACGCCATCAGGTAGTGGTCGTTGGAGACGACGTCGAGCTCACGGCCCCAGCGCAGGTAGTCCATCTCGAAGGTCTGTCTCATGACCATGAAGTTGGTGGTCACCGGCACGCCCGGGGACACCTCGTGCAGGACGTCGCGCTCGACCACGAAGTTCTCGAGCAGCTGGTCGGAGGAGAACCGCAGGAAGTCCAGCTGCTGGGTGGGGTTGGGGAAGGCCGGCGCGGAACGCGGGGGGAGGACCTCGGCGAAGTCGCCGTACCGCTGTGACCAGAACGCCGTCCCCCACGCCTCGTTGAGCCGGTCCACGTCGCCGTACCGGGCGCGCAGCCAGTCGCGGAAGGCCACCGCGCTCACGTCGCAGTAGCACCGCGCGTTGTGGCAGCCGAGCTCGTTGGACACKTGCCACAGGGCGAGCGCGGGGTGGTCGGCGTACCGCTCGCCCATCCGGCGGCACAGCGCCAGGGCGTGCTCGCGGTGGACCGGGGAGCTCGGGCAGAACGACTGGCGACCGCCGGGCCACAGGGTGCGTCCGTCCTGCGTCACCGGAAGCATCTCCGGGTGCCGGTGGGTGAGCCACGGCGGGGGCGACGCGGTCGCGGTGGCGAGGTCGACGCGGATGCCCGCCGCGTGCAGCTCGTCCATCTGCTCGTCGAGCCACGCGAAGTCCCAGGTGTCGGGGGTGGGTTGCAGGTGCGCCCACGAGAAGACGCCGAGCGTGACCAGGTCCACCCCGGCCTCCTGCATGAGCGTGCGGTCCTCCGCCTGCACGTCGGGGGACCACTGCTCGGGGTTGTAGTCGCCGCCGAGGGCGAGGGGAGGGAGCGAGGTGGGCATGACGTCACTGTGACGAGCAGCACACGCGAAAGTCAACGGATCCGATCGAAGTTCCGTTGGAAAATGTCTATATCGCGACCAAAGTGAGACCGAAAGGCCTTGACGAAGGTGTGTCCGCCGTCACATGCTGTCGACCTCTGTTCGGTTCTGTGCCCAGGAGGCTGTTGTGTCCCGACCCCGATCTGCCGGCATTCCCGGCGGCGACGCCGTGCCGCGTTCCGCCCTGACGACCATGGCGGCGACCCGCCGCTCCGTGCTCCGCGGCATGGCGCTGAGCGGCCTCGCCCTCGGCTCGGGCGGCCTGCTCGCCGCGTGCGGCGGAGACGACTCCGGCGACTCCTCCGGTTCCGGGGCCTCCGTGAAGCTCGGCATCAACGAGGCGAAGGGCTCGGGTCCCGCCTACGACCGGCTCGCCGCGATGGCCGCGGCGTACACCAAGGAGACGGACACCGAGGTGTCCATCAACGCGGTCGACCACAACACGTTCCAGGAGAACATCAGCACCTACCTGCAGGGCACCCCGGACGACGTGTTCACGTGGTTCGCCGGTTTCCGGATGGCGCAGTTCGCCGAGGCCGGGCTGATCACCGACCTCAGCGGCGAGTGGCCGATCGACGGGATGAGCGACTCGTTCAAGCAGGCGGCGACCGCGCCGGACGGCAAGCAGTACTTCGTGCCGAAGGACTACTACCCGTGGGCGGTCTTCTACCGCAAGTCGGTCTTCGACAAGAACGGCTGGGCGCCGCCGGAGACGAAGGACGACTTCATGGCCCTCATGGACGACATGCAGGGCACGGGCGTCACCCCGTTCGCGTTCGGGGACAAGGACGGGTGGCCGGCCATGGGCACCTTCGACATCCTCAACATGCGCCTCAACGGCTTCGACTACCACATGAGCCTGATGGCCGGGGACGAGCAGTGGGACAGCGACGAGGTCAAGCAGGTCTTCGAGACGTGGCGCACGCTCCTGCCCTACCACCAGGAGGACCCCCTGGGTCGCACCTGGCAGGAGGCCGCCACCTCCATGAGCAAGGGCGACTGCGGCATGTACCTGCTCGGCACCTTCGTCGTCGACGCCGTGGCCGACATCTCCGACGACCTCGACTTCTTCACCTTCCCCGAGCTCGACTCCAGCATCGGCGCCGACGCGCTCGACGCCCCCATCGACGGCTTCTGCGTCGCGGCCGGCGGCAAGAACCAGGAGGCCGGCATGGCGATGGTCAAGTGGCTCGGCAGCGCCGCCGCCGCCGATGCGGCCAACAACGGCGCCGACGCCCCGATGATCGCGGCCAACTCCGGCGCGAGCACCTCGACGTACAGCGACCTGCAGAAGAAGTCGGCCGAGGTCGTCGGTGCGGCCGCCAACATCGCGCAGTTCATGGACCGCGACACCAACGCCGACTTCGCCAACACGGTGATGATCCCGTCGATCCAGGACTTCCTGAAGAACCCGGACGACATCGACGGCATCACGTCCAGCATCCAGGAACAAGCCGCCTCGATCTTCGGCTGAGCCGATGGCCACCACCGAAGAGGCCACGCCGTCCCAGGAGGCCGAGGGCCCGCCGACCCAGCGGCGGGAGAAGCGGCTTGCGCCGAGGGACCGGCTCGTCGTCGCCCTGATGCTGGTGATCCCCACCCTCTTCGTCGTCGGACTGGTGTGGCTGCCGGCGTCGTTGTCGCTGGTGCTGTCGTTCGGCACGTGGAACGGCTTCGGCGACCTCGACACGATCGAGTGGGTGGGGTTCCAGAACTACAAGGACATCGCCACCATCTACCCGCCGTTCTGGCCGGCCGTCCAGCACAACCTGATCTGGCTCGCCTTCCTCTTCGCCTTCCCGACACTGCTCGGCATCCTGCTGGCCGTGATCCTGGACCGGGAGATGCGGGGCAGCCGGTTCTACCAGACGGCCTTCTACATGCCGGTCGTGCTGTCGGTGGCGCTGATCGGCTTCATCTGGCAGCTCTTCTACTCCCGCGACCAGGGCCTCATCAACCAGG
>NZ_JBFUMD010000438.1:0-3344 GCF_054049555.1 Nocardioides sp. P5_C9_2 | reverse complement strand
ACGTCAAGGACGTCGAGGCGGCGCTCAAGGACCTCGGCCTCAAGGTCCGCCGGGAGAAGGTCGACAACACCGGCGGCGAGACCGAGAACGCCGTCGTCGGCGTGGACCCCTCCGGGACCCTCGCGGAGGGTGACACGGTGACGGTGTCCTACTGGGGGAAGCCGGCACCGACCGAGACGCCCACGCCCACACCCACGCCCACCGAGACGCCGACGACCACCACTCCCACGACGCCGACGACGCCGACGGACAGTCCGAGCTGATGGGCCGGGGCGCGACCGACCACCTGACCAGCCGCACGACCTGCCAGACGACCACCGCAGCGAGAGGGCGACGATGAGCAACGAGCCGACCGTGATCGGCGGCCGCTACGAGCTCGGCGAGCTGCTGGGACGCGGCGGCATGGCGGAGGTCCGCAAGGGCCGCGACACCCGTCTCGGCCGCACCGTGGCGGTCAAGCGGCTGCGTACCGACCTGGCGAGCGACGCGACCTTCCAGGCGCGGTTCCGTCGGGAGGCGCAGAGCTCGGCCTCGCTCAACCACCCCGCGATCGTGTCGGTCTACGACACGGGCGAGGAGATGTCGACCGACGGCTCGGACGTCGCCCAGCCCTACATCGTCATGGAGTGCGTGCAGGGCCGGACGCTGCGCGACATCATCCGCGAGGGGCGCAAGATCCTGCCCGAACGCGCCCTGGAGATCACCAGCGACGTGCTCGCGGCCCTCGACTACAGCCACCGGGCCGGGATCATCCACCGCGACATCAAGCCCGGCAACGTGATGCTGACCCCCAGCGGCGACGTCAAGGTGATGGACTTCGGCATCGCCCGGGCGGTGTCCGACGCCTCGTCGACGATGACCCAGACGGCCGCGGTCGTGGGCACCGCGCAGTACCTCTCCCCCGAGCAGGCCCGTGGCGAGACCGTGGACTCCCGCTCGGACGTCTACTCCACCGGCTGCCTGCTCTACGAGCTCCTCACCGGCCGTCCGCCCTTCGTCGGCGACAGCCCGGTGGCCGTGGCCTACCAGCACGTGCGCGAGCAGCCCTCGCCGCCGTCCGACCACGACCAGGAGCTCGACCCCGAGATCGACGCGATCGTCCTCAAGTCGCTCGCCAAGCGGGTCGAGGACCGCTACCAGAGCGCCGCCGCGATGCGCCAGGACATCGAGCGCTACCTCGCGGGACACCCGATCCAGGCCGTCGCACCGCCGGCGGAGGCCACCGAGGTGGTTCCCGCTGTCGCCGCCACGACCATCCCGGCCGCCGCAGCGGCCACGCCCCCCGGTGGGGACGGTCGGCGCGGTCGCACCGGGCTGATGATCCTGCTCGGCCTGCTCATCGTCGCCGCCATCGCCGGGGCGGCGTACGTCCTGCCGAGCATGTTCACCGAGGACGTCCAGCGCGAGCAGGTCCCCGCCCTGGTCGGCCTCACCGAGGAGGAGGCGCGCATCGAGATCGGCCAGGCCGGCCTGTCCGTCGGTCAGGTGACGCGCGAGACCTCCGAGGACGCCCCCACCGACCAGGTGGTCCGCCAGAACCCCAACCGTGACGTCTACGTCGACCCCGGAGCCGATGTCGACCTCGTGATCTCTCTCGGCAAGCCCGAGGTGCAGGTGCCGTACGTCGTGGGGCAGCCGCGCACGGCGGCCCGCGACACGCTGCGGGCCCAGGGCTTCGCGGTGACCGCGACCGAGGTCGAGTCCGACGAGCCCAAGGGCCAGGTCATCTCGACCGACCCGCCCGCCGGCCAGTCCGTCGCCGAGGGCACCACGGTCACCCTGTCAGTCTCCGACGGCCCCGAGTCGGTCCCGTCGGTGATCGGTCTGCGTCAGGGTGAGGCCACCCGCACCCTGCAACAGGCCGGCTTCGAGGTGGAGGTCCGCACGGACCCGTCGTCCACCGAGCCCAAGGGCCAGGTCGTCGACCAGTTCCCGCGCGACGGCGAGGCCGACCGCGGCGACACGGTCCTCATCGTGGTCTCCGCCTTCGTCGAGCCCCCGCCGACGGAGACCCCCACCGAGACGCCCACCGAGACCCCGACGACGCCCACCGAGACCCCGGTCCCGTCCGAGACACCCTCCACGCCCACCGAGACGCCGGTCCCGACCCCGCGGCGTACCCGCTGACCTGCTCCGAGCGAGCGATCGGCGAGGACCCGGGCGGAAGCCGCCCGGGGTCGGACCAGCCTCAGCGGGAGTCCGGCGTCAGCCGGCGTCCTGGCTGGGCGTGGCCATCGGCGTGGCGTAGGTGAGGTCGAGCAGCCCCTCGTACGCCGGCGCGGTCACGCGCGGCACCGTGGTGACCTCGTAGCCCACCCCGCCGGTCGGGTCGGCGGCGTACTGGCGGTAGGTGTCGAGGTAGCGGTCCTCCTCGAGCGAGGCCTGGATCGCGTCGGGGTCGCCGATCCCCACGATCTCGTACGGCGGGGAGTAGGGCACGCCGTGCAGGGTCACCGAGTTGCCCTCGCACTTGATGCCGGTGGTCGAGATGATGCGCTGGCCCTGGAGCGTGACCGCGACGGCCCCCGCACGCCACATCGCGTTGACGACGGCCTGGAGGTCCTGCTGGTGCACGACCAGGTCGTTCTGGTCCCGGTCCGTCGTGACGAGCACCTCCTCGGGCGCGTCGGTCAGGGTCACCTGGACCGCCTGACCGGTGCGCGGGGTCAGCCCGGCGGGGTCGACCAGGGTGTCGATCTCGTCCTGGTAGCGGTTGACCGTGCGGTCCCCGAGACCGTCGGTCAGGGTCTCGATCTCCGCGTTGAGGCCGGCGACCTCGTCGGTCAGCCGGTTGGTGTCGTTGCGCTCGGCCTGCACGACTGATGCCAGGTCGGTGTAGCTGCCGCCGCGCAGGTCGGTGCCGCCGCTCTGGTTGGCGCTGACCGCGAAGAGCACCCCGCAGAGGATGAACATCGTCGGGGTACCCACCCGCCACATCAGGGTCCGCCGACGCGCGCGCGCCGCGCTGTCGTCGGGGCGCGGGTCGGTGGGGGCGGGCACGGCGACTACGCTAGCCCCCCGGTGGGCGCCCCACGCCCCACCGCCCGAGTTCGTGAGCTACGAGGAGTGGTCGTGCCCAAGTCCAGCGAGGCGTTCGTCGACAGCCCGACGAAGGTCTTCTCCGTGAGGTTCGTCGTGGCCCTGCTGCTCATCGCGGCGGGCATCGGCTGGATCCTCTACTACTACTTCGGCGTGCGCCCCGACCCGGAGGCCTTCCCGGCCGAGCAGGGCTCGCCCAAGGCGATCGCTGACCTCGGCCTGTGGAACTACGCCATCGGCTTCGGCTCGCTCCTGCTCGGGCTCGCGATCTCGGCCCACCCCTCGACCCCGCTCGGACGCGGTCG
>NZ_JBFUMD010000437.1:0-3355 GCF_054049555.1 Nocardioides sp. P5_C9_2 | reverse complement strand
GCTCAGTAGCGGATCCGGAAGCCCCGGTCACCGGCCACCGCGGCGTCACGGACGGCGACGTCGCGGACCCGGGAGCCCGTCGGCCCGCGGCGGCACCAGGCGACGAGCGCCTCGACGGCGTCCACCTCGCCCTCGAGGTGTGCGGCGACCGAGCCGTCGGGCTCGTTGCGCACCCAGCCGGTCACGCCGAGCCGCTCGGCCTCCTGCTGGGTCGCGGCGCGGTAGGCGACGCCCTGCACCCGGCCGGTGACGTGGAGGTCGACGGCGGTGGGCGCAGGCGCGGCGGTCACAGGATGGCGCCCGGCGTGTACGCCGCGGCCCCGGGGTGCGCGGCGGCCAGCGCCTCGACCCGCGCGACCACGGCCCGGGTCTGCGCGACCGCGGCCCCGGTGAACTCGATGGGCTCGGCCACCAGGCCGTCGATCTCCTCGCGGGTCAGCCCGAGCCGGGGGTCGGCGGCGAGCCGGTCGAAGACGTCGTTGTCGGCCTGCCCGCGGCGCATGTCGAGCGCCACGCCGACGGCGGCCTCCTTGATCGCCTCGTGGCCGGTCTCGCGCCCGACGCCCTTGCGGACGGCGGCCATCAGCACCTTGGTGGTGGCCAGGAAGGGCAGGTAGCGGTCGAGCTCGCGCTGGATCACCGCCGGGAAGGCGCCGAACTCGTCGAGGACCGTCAGGAAGGTCTGGAAGAGCCCGTCGACGGCGAAGAACGCGTCGGGCAGCGCCACGCGGCGTACGACCGAGCAGGAGACGTCGCCCTCGTTCCACTGGTCGCCGGCGAGCTCGCCGATCATCGACAGGTAGCCGCGGGCGATGACCGCTAGCCCGTTGACCCGCTCGCAGGAGCGGGTGTTCATCTTGTGCGGCATCGCCGACGAGCCGACCTGGCCCTCCTTGAAGCCCTCGGTCACCAGCTCGATGCCGGCCATCAGCCGGATCGTGGTGGCCAGGTTGGACGGCGCGGCGGTCAGCTGGACCAGCGCGGACAGCACGTCGAAGTCCAGCGAGCGCGGGTAGACCTGGCCGACGCTGGTCAGCACGTGGTCGAAGCCGAGGTGCGCCGCGACCCGGGTCTCGAGCTCGTCGAGCCTCGAGGCGTCGCCGCCGAGCAGGTCGAGCATGTCCTGGGAGGTGCCCATCGGTCCCTTGATGCCGCGCAGCGGGTAGCGGGCGAGCAGCTCCTCGACCCGCTGGACCGAGATCAGCAGCTCGTCCGCGACGGTCGCGAAGCGCTTGCCCAGGGTGGTCGCCTGCGCGGCCACGTTGTGCGAACGGCCGGCCATCACGGTGGTCTCGTGCTCGGCGGCCAGCCGAGCGAGCCGGGTCAGGGTGGCGACCGCACGGTCGCGCAGCAGGGCCAGGGACTGCTTGACCTGGAGCTGCTCGACGTTCTCGGTGAGGTCGCGGCTGGTCATCCCCTTGTGGATGTGCTCGTGGCCGGCGAGGGCGGCGAACTCCTCGATGCGCGCCTTCACGTCGTGGCGGGTGACCCGCTCGCGGGCGGCGATGGACGGGAGGTCGACCTGGTCCACGACCTTCTCGTAGGCCTCGATCACGCCGTCGGGGACGTCGACCCCGAGGTCGCGCTGGGCGGTGAGGACGGCGATCCACAGCTGCCGCTCGAGCACGATCTTGTGCTCGGGGCTCCAGATCGCGGCCAGGTCGGCCCCGGCGTAACGGGTGGCGAGGACGTTGGGGACGGTCATCGGGTCTCCAGGTGGGGTGCGTCGGCGAGCATCAGGGGTCGGTCCATGTCTGTGGGGGGCCGCCAGGACTCCCATTCCTCGTCCAGCGGCCAGGCCCGGGCCTCGACGAGCTCGGCCCGCACCCGGTCGGCGAGGGCGAGGAGGGCGCCGGCCTGCTCGGCGGTGAAGAGGCCCGCCCGGGTGAAGGCGGCGAGCTCGTCCTCGTCCTTGAGCCACAGCCCGGCGTCGTCGCTGCCGTCACTGCCGCCGCCGTCGTCGGTGTCGCTGCCGCCGGCGTCGAGCCAGAGGTCCAGGGTGAGGTCGCGGGTGAGCACCCGCGCCTCGCCGGAGACCGGCCGCTGGTGCACCAGCTCGAGGTTGACGTAGTGGCCGGCGAAGGAGCCGTCGTCCTCCCAGAAGTACCAGAGGGACCACGGCACCCCGGTGGGCGCGACCCGCAGGATCCCGGTGCCGTCCCAGGTGCGGGTCAGGCGGTCGTAGTCGCGGCTCGCGGCGAGCCCGGCCCGCTCGTCGAGGCTGCGCTGGCGCAGCCCCTTGCCGTCGCGCGGGACGACGGCCAGGCGCTCGGAGCCCGCGGGCAGCCAGGCCACCAGACCACGCTCGTCGTCGCGCACGACCCGCAGGACGTCGACGCCGAGGGCGTAGTGCCAGCTGACGACGGAGCCCGCCTCGAGGAAGGGCGCGGTGCCCGGGGTACGCACCGCGGCGTCGTACGGCACCCGGAGCGGCTCGAGCACCTCCAGGTCGGCCTCCACTTCCGGGGCGACCGGGCCGGTGAACCGGCGCATGGTGCCGCCCGAGTCGGTGACGACCTGCTCCTCGCGCGCGTCGGTCACCTCACTGCTCCCCGGTGAGGGAGGCGCCCTCGACGACGCCCAGCGGCTCGGCGGCGATGTCCCGGCGCCACTGGGCGCCGGGGAACGAGATGGTGTTGATGCCCTCGTAGGCCTTGGCCCGCGCGTCGGCGACGTCGGAGCCGACCGCACGCACGGCGAGCACCCGCCCCCCGGCGGTGACGAGCTCTCCTGCCGGGGTGCGGGCCGTGCCGGCGTGGATCACGTCCACGTCGGTCTCGACCGCGAGGGTCTCGGTGCCGACGACGACGTCACCCGTCGAGGACGACTCCGGGTAGCCCGCGCTGGCCATCACCACGGTCACCGAGGCACCTTCTGCGAAGGTCGGGTCGGGTACGGCGCCCAGGTCGCCGTCCGCGGCCGCCCTGAGGAGGTCGCCCAGCGGGGAGGTCAGCAGGGCCAGGACCGGCTGGACGTCCGGGTCGCCGAAGCGGCAGTTGAACTCGATCACCCGCGGGCCGTCGGCGGTGAGCGCGAGACCGACGTACAGGGTGCCGACGAAGGGGGCGCCGCGGCGCACCATCTCGTCGAGGGTGGGCTGCACGACGGTGGCGAGGACCTGCTCGGGGAGGTCGGCCGGCGCCCACGGCAGCGGCGAGTAGGCGCCCATGCCGCCGGTGTTGGGGCCGCGACCACCGTCGAGGATGCGCTTGAAGTCCTGCGCCGGCTGCAGCGCCCGCGCGGTCCTCCCGTCGCAGACGGCGAAGTGCGAGCGCTCGGGGGCGGCGTGGTACTCCTCGAGCTCCACCGGCTCGCTGGCGGGGGCGGGCGCGGGGGCGGCGTCGCGGTCGGGGGT
>NZ_JBFUMD010000436.1:0-3363 GCF_054049555.1 Nocardioides sp. P5_C9_2 | reverse complement strand
CCCCGCCCCGACTTCCTCGTGATCGGCGCGCCGAAGGCGGGCACCACCGCGCTGCACGCGGCGCTCGCCCAGCACCCGGACGTCTTCGTCTCCTCGCCCAAGGAGCCCAAGTACTGGCTCTGCGACGGAGCCCCGCCCCCGGCATGGTGCGGCCCCGGCGACAAGCACTCGCAGCAGGAGTGGATCTGGCGCGACGACCACTACTTCCCGCTCTTCGCGCCCGCGCGCGCCGACCAGGTGCGCGGCGAGAGCACGCCGTTCTACCTGTGGAGCAGGGGCGCGCACCGCCGCATCGCCGAGCGGCTGCCCGACGTCCGCCTCGTCGCCGTGGTCCGCGACCCGATCGACCGCGCGTACTCCAACTGGATGCACCTGTGGTCCGACGGCCTCGAGCCGGAGGCGGACTTCGAGACCGCCTTCGCCGCCCAGGACGACCGGGTCCGAGCGGGGTGGGCGCCGTTCTGGCGCTACCGCGACCTGGGCCGGTACGGCGAGCAGCTCGACCACCTGCTGTCCTACGTCGCCCCGGAGCGGGTGCTCGTCCTGCGCTACCGGGACCTGGTCGACGACCCCCGCTCAGCAGTCGACCGGGTGAGCCGCTTCCTGGGCATCCGCGAGGGGCTCGTGGACGAGATCCCCCGCGACAACGCGCGTGGCTTCGTGCCGCCCGGCTGGCGGCCGCGGGTCGTCGGCCCGGTCGTGAGGGGCGGCGCCCGGCTCGGGCAGTTCGCCCGCCCGGAGGTCTGGCGGCGGATGCACCCCTCGCTCATCTCCCTGCTCAGCGACCGGCCGGACGCGCACCGCCCGCGACTCGACGCCGCACAGCGCGCCCGCCTGCAGGAGTCGTTCGCCGACGACATCGACCTGCTGTCCTCGCTGAGCGGTCAGGACTTCTCCGACTGGCTCTCGCCCGAGAGCCGTGGCTCCTACAGCGAGCGGACCGCGACCGTCACCGCGATCAGCGCACGCAGGTGACCAGGTCGTGCGCGCCGTCGGGGCGGGCGGCCTCGACGTAGTAGCGGACCCGGCCGTCGGCCAGCGGCACCGCGCTCGCGTAGCGGAACGCCCCGTCGGAGTACGGCGAGGCGATGGGCGGCCGGTCGGTGCGGGTGAGGACCGTCCCGTCCCAGTGCGCGACGCCGGTCGTCTCGAACCAGTTGGACGCCGCGTCCGGGCGACCGTCGTAGAGGACCGTCCCGTCGGGGAGCACCGCGCTCACCCGGGCGCCGCGCGCGTCCCACTCCCCCGGGCGCCCGGCGAGCACCTCGCCGCGGTCCTCCCAGACCAACCCGTCGTCGCTGGTCAGCCGACGGGTGGTCATCCGGTCCTCCTGGCCCGGCTCGTCGAGAGGGTGGCAGCACAGCCACATCTCGTAGCCGTCCTCACCCACGGTCACCACCGGGTCCTTGACCCCCGTCGCCGAGTCGCCCGCGTGGACCCGCTGCCGCACCCCCGTGGGGAGCCCCTCGACCGTGTCCGCGGTCAGGCTGTCGACCCACCAGTGCTTGGAGCCCGGCGTCGCGCAGGAGAGGTAGAGCCGCCACCCGCCCTCGCGGAGCGGCACCAGCACCGGGCGCTCGAAGGACTCTGCCCCGAAGGCCTCGCGCGCGACCTCGGCCACCGGCTCGAACCTCACTCCGTCGGTGGAGCGGGCCACCACGACCGAGACGCCCCGACCGTCGGTGAGCGGGCGGCGTACCCGCCAGGTCAGCCAGATGACGTCGTCGACCCGGACGGCACTCGCGGCGCCCGCCCAGTTGCCGGGCCCGTCGCCGGGGGCGGGCACCACGACCTCGGCGTCGTCGGCGCTGGGCGGGGACAYGGTGCTCGTCGTCATGAGGGCATGATAGTCGACAAGATCGGTGTAGATAGTGTGCCGGCGGGGCGGGGGGCCACTTCCCCGAGGTGAGAAGGTGGCGGGAGATGAGTCAGCACGAGGAGATGCGGGACCAGCAGGCCGACGGCGCGGGAGGGCCCGAGGAGCACGTCCCCGACCCCCGCCGGTGGCGGATCCTGGCGGTGTCCCTCCTGATCGGCTTCATGTCGCTGCTCGACGTCACCATCGTCAACGTCGCGGTCCCCTCGATCCGCGCCGGGCTGGGGGCGTCGACGGGCGCGATCCAGTGGGTGGTGTCCGGCTACGCGCTCGCGTTCGGCATGACGCTGGTCGCCGGCGGGCGGCTCGGCGACGCCCACGGACGCCGCCGGATGATGACGATCGGGCTCCTGGGCTTCATCCTCTCCAGCGCCGCCGTGGGGCTCGCGCCCAACGCCGCGGCCATCGTCGTCGCCCGACTGGTCCAGGGCGCCAGCGCCGGGCTGCTCACGCCGCAGAACTCGGGGCTGATCCAGCAGCTCTTCCGGGGAGACGAGCGGGGCCGGGCGTTCGGGATGTTCGGCTTCACGGTGGCCGTGGCCTCGGCCGCCGGTCCCCTCATCGGCGGCCTGCTCATCGGCGCGCTCGGCGAGGAGAACGGCTGGCGCGCGCTCTTCCTGGTCAACGTCCCGATCGGGCTCGTCGCCCTGGTGCTGATCCTGCGGCTGGTCCCGGACAACCCCGGCGGTCGGGGTGCGGCGAAGGACACCCGCATCGACGTGCCCGGGGCCCTGCTGCTCGGTCTCGCCGTCGTCTCCGTGCTCTACCCGCTGATCAGCCTCGAGGGCGGCGCCCGGTGGCCGCTGCTGATCGCGCTCGCCTTCCCGCTGCTGGCCTGGGCGTTCCTGCGCTGGGAGCGGCACACGGTGGCACGCGGGCGCCCGCCGCTGCTCGACGTCTCCTTGCTGAGCGGCCTTCCCGGCTACGCCAACGGGCTGCTCGTCGGCACGCTGTACTTCACCGGCTTCACCGGGATCTTCCTGGTGCTGTCGGTCCACCTGCAGGAGGGCGTCGGCTTCTCGCCGCTGCAGGCGGCCCTGCTGATGACCCCGTTCGCGGTCGGCGCCGCGACCACCTCGCCACTGGCCGGGCGGCTCGTGGGCCGGATGGGTCGCCGGGTCACCCTGCTCGCGCTGTCGGTGATGATGACCGGTACGGCGCTCGCGGCCTGGCTGGTCACCTCGCCCTCGGACACGCTGTGGTGGACGCTCGCGCCGGCGATGTTCCTCGCCGGCATCGGGGGCGGTGGGGTCATCTCCCCCAACTTCACGCTGACCCTGGCCGAGGTGCCGCCGCAGATGGGCGGCGCCGCCGGCGGGGCGCTCCAGACCGGCCAGCGGATCGGCTCGGCGCTCGGCGCCGCGCTCCTGATGACCGTCTACCAGGCCGCGCAGGCCTTCACCTCGGTCGAGGTCGCCGCGCGGTGGTCCCTCATCGCCGCCCTGGTCGTGCTCTCGGTCGCGCTGGCGGCCGCCGTACGGTCCTGG
>NZ_JBFUMD010000435.1:0-3364 GCF_054049555.1 Nocardioides sp. P5_C9_2 | reverse complement strand
TAGTCGGCGTCGACGACGACGTGGGTGGAGTAGCCACCCTGGGTGACGGTGCCGTCACGGTCCTCGGCGCCGTAGGTCCCGACCATGCCCTCGACGCAGTACTGCTCGTYGCCGGCCCTGCAGTTGACGCACTGGCCGCACGAGTTGACCATGCAGCCGACGCCGACGGTGTCGCCGGCCTGGTGGCGCGTCACGTCGGAGCCGACCTCGGTGACGGTGCCGACGATCTCGTGGCCGGGGGCGAGGGGGTAGGACTGGGGACCCCAGTCGCCGCGCACGGTGTGGATGTCGGAGTGGCAGATGCCGGCGTGCGTGATCTCGATCAGCACGTCGCGGGGACCCACCTCGCGGCGCTGGATCTGGGTGCGGACGAGGGCTTCGCCCTCTGCGGGGGCTGCGAATGCGGTGACCTGCATGGTGCTCCTTCGATGTGGGACAAGGTGTCTCGTCGGGGCCAACGCGGCCCGGCGCAGATTCATGCCCGGTGAGGGGGGTAGAAGCAGTGCCCCCCTCGCCGAGGGGTCCTCACGGTCAGTCGAGGACGGCGTCGATCGTCTTCTTCAGCGCGCTCGGCTGGGAGGGGCGGGTGGGGGCCTTCTTGCGGGCGGCGAGCAGGTCCTCGCCGATCTCCTGCAGCGCGGTGCGACCGAGACCCTCGCGGACCTTGGGGAACCAGTCCTGCTCCTCCTCCTCCATGTGGTGGGTGACGTTCTCGATGARGACGGTCGTCTTGGCGTCGAAGCGCTCGTCGGTGGGCTTCATCGCGGAGAGCTCCATCACGAGCACGTCGGCGACGTGGTGCTCCTCGTACGACTCCAGGACGTCGTCCTCGAGCTCCGGCAGCAGCTCGCGCACCCGCGGGTACATGACCTCGTTCTCGATGTAGGTGTGCACCGTGAGGAGCTCGATGATCTTGTCGACCAGCTGGCCCTTGCGGGTGGTCGCGTTCTCGCCGGCCTCGGTGAACTGGCGGAAGACCTTCCGGATCTCCTGGTGGTCGTCCTTGAGCTGGACGATGGCGTCGTGGGACATCTGTGCCTCCTGGGGGTTCGGGTTGTCCTGCGGGACGTACCCGGGATCATCGCCCGTACCCGCGATCGGGCGCTCCGGTGACCCTTGTCACCTCTGGCGGGGCGGCCGGCGAGGTGTCATCGTCGTCCCCGTGCAGCATGCGGGAGCGGGACCGACCAACGGCGGGGTGTCGTTCTGGTGGCGCCAGGTCGGTACGCCGCCGCCCCGCCCGCCGCTGCCGGGCTCCACCGACGCGGACGTGTGCATCGTCGGCGCCGGCTACACCGGGCTGTGGACGGCCTACCACCTGAAGCGGGACCGGCCTGACCTGCGCGTCGTGGTCCTCGAGGCCCGCTTCGCCGGCTTCGGTGCCTCGGGCCGCAACGGCGGCTGGCTGACCAACAGCGTCACCGGCGGTCGGGAGCAGTACGTCGTCCGCGGCGATCGGCGGCCAGCCGTCGCCCATCAGCGGGCGCTGAACGCGTCGGTGTCCGACGTCATCGCGATCGCGGAGCGGGAGGGCATCGAGGCCGACATCACCCGGGGCGGCGAGCTCGAGGTCGCCCGCAACGCCCCGCAGCTCGCCCGCCTGCGTGCCCGGGCGGCGGTCGAGGCGACCTGGCCGGACACCGACACCGTGCTGCTCGACGCCGACCGGACCGCGGCCCGGGTCGACGTCGGCGGCGCCGTCGGCGGCCTCTGGCACCCCCACTGCGCCACGCTGCACCCGGCGAAGCTCGTCGTCGGGCTGGCGCGGGCGGTGGAGCGGCTGGGCGTGACCATCCACGAGGACACCGTGGTGACGGCGATCGAGGAGGGCCGGGCCCGGACCGCGCGCGGCGACGTCCGTGCCCGCCATGTCATCCGGGCCACCGAGGGATTCACCCCCGCCCTGCGCGGCGAGCGCCGGACCCTGCTGCCGATGAACTCCACCCTCGTGGTCACCKAGCCGCTGCCGGCCGACGTGTGGGACCGGATCGGCTGGACCGGCCGGGAGGCGCTCGGGGACGCCGCCCACGCCTACGTCTACGCGCAGCGCACGGCCGACGACCGGATCGCCTTCGGCGGCCGCGGCGTGCCCTACCGCTACGGGTCGCGCACCGACACCGACGGCGCCACCCAGCCGGCGACCGTCGCCGCCCTGACTGCGCTGCTGCGCACCTTCTTCCCCGACACCCGCGACGCCGAAATCGACCACGCCTGGTGCGGCGTGCTGGGCGTGCCCCGGGACTGGTCGGCCTCCGTCGGCCTCGACCCGCGCACCGGGCTGGGCTGGGCCGGCGGCTACGTCGGGACGGGGGTCACCGCCACCCACCTCGCCGGGCGGACCCTGGCCGACCTGGTCCTGGGTCATGACACGGAGCTGACGCGCCTGCCGTGGGTCGGGCACCGGGCCCGCCGCTGGGAGCCCGAGCCGCTGCGCTGGCTCGGCGTGCAGGCGCTCTACCGTGCCTACCACGCGGCCGACCGGCAGGAGGCCGCCGGCCGCACGACAACCTCGCCCCTGGCCCGCGCCGCCGACGTCGTCGCCGGCCGCTGACGCACCCGCCCGACGGTCGGACCGCCCATGGACGCCGTTCCACCCGCCGACCTGCTCCTGCGCGACGCCCCGACGTACCGGGACGGACGCTGGGACGGCGACTGCCTCGCCGTGCGCGACGGACTCATCGCCGGCGTCGGCAGCCACGACGACCTCGCCCACCTCGTCGGCCCCCGCACCCGGGTCGAGAGCCACGCCGGGCGCTGGCTGCTGCCGGCCTTCCACGACTCCCACGTCCACCCGGTGCAGGCCGGCCTCGAGCTCGACCTGTGCAACCTCACCGACCTCGGTACCGCCGAGGACTACCTCGAGCGGATCGCGTCGTACGCCGCCGCGCACCCGGACCGCCCCTGGGTCACCGGCGGCGGTTGGTCGATGGATGCGTTCCCTGGCGGGGTCCCCACCGCCGTCCAGCTCGACCGCGTCTGCCCCGACCGGCCGGTGTTCCTGCCGAACCGCGACCACCACTCGGCGTGGGTCAACACCCGGGCCCTCGAGCTGGCCGGCATCGACGCCCGCACCGCCGACCCCGCCGACGGGCGGATCGAGCGGGGCCCGGGCGGCGAGCCCACCGGGGCCCTGCACGAGGGGGCCATGGAGCTGGTCGGCGCCCTCACGCCCAGGCCGACCGAGGGCGAGCTGATGTCCGGCCTGCTGGCCGCGCAGCGGCACCTGCACTCGCGCGGGATCGTCGGCTGGCAGGACGCCCTGGTCGGCGACGGCCTCGGGATGCCCGACACCCTGGACACCTACCTGGCCGCGCAGGCCTCCGGACGCCTCACCGCCAAGGTGGTGCTGGCCCTGTGGTGGGAC
>NZ_JBFUMD010000434.1:0-3364 GCF_054049555.1 Nocardioides sp. P5_C9_2 | reverse complement strand
CTGTCACACCTGCTGCACCCCCCACCGGTGGGGCGGGGAGCACCCGTAACAGCGCGTTACAGCTGGGCGGGCGGGCCCCTATGTGCGCCGACCGACCAGGACGATCCCGTCCTCGACCACGACGTCGTACACCGGGACGCTGTGGATGTCATCGTCCAGGCAGCGCCCGGTGCGCAGGTCGAAGGCGTGCCTGTGCATCGGGCTCGCCACGAACGGGATCCCGTCCCGGGTGCCGACGATGCCGCGCGCCAGCACCGAGGCGCGGGCGAACGGGTCGTAGTTGCCCAGGGCGTGGATCTGGTCGTCGTGGGTGCGGAAGATGGCGATCGCCTGCCCGTGCACCAGCGCAGTGACACCCCGTTCCACCTCGAGGTCGTCCAGCGGGCAGACCCGCTCCCACCGGGGGACCTTCTCCGTGGTCATCGGGCGACCGCGGTGACGAGGGGCGGGCCGACCACCCCGGGGCCGACGGGAGTGGATCGCAGGTGCGTCATGCCACGACGCTAGGTACGCGATGTTGTGGGGGGTGTCACCTCATGTTTCGGGGAGGAAAACGCTCGCTCCCGTTCCGCGCAGTCCACCGTCAGGGGACAGACTGCGACCATGACCGACGACTCCAGCCCACCGCCCGGCAGCGAGAGCCTGCTCACCGTGCTGGTCGCCCTCGGCGCCAACGTCCTCATCGCCATCGCCAAGTCGGTGGTGGCCGTGGTCACCGGCTCGGCGTCGATGGTCGCGGAGGCCGCCCACTCGTGGACCGATGCCGGCAACGAGCTCTTCCTGCTCAAGGCCGAGCGGCGCGCCGCGGAGCCCGCCGACGCAGCCCACCCCCTCGGTCACGGGCGGGAGGCCTACGTCTGGTCGATGTTCGCCGCGTTCGGCCTCTTCACGGCCGGGTCCGTCGTGTCCATCTGGCACGGCATCACCAGCTGGAGCGCCGGGGGCGAGGACGTCGACTACACCTGGGCGTACGCCGTCCTCGCGTTCGCCTTCGTGGTCGAGGGCGTGTCCTTCCTGCAGGCGCGTCGCCAGACCCGTTCCGCGGCCCGGAGCGCCGGGCTGCACCCGCTGCGGTTCCTGGCCCGCACCTCCAACCCGACGCTGCGGGCGGTGTACGCCGAGGACGCGGCCGCCCTCATCGGGATCCTGCTGGCCGCGGCCGGGATCGGGCTGCACCAGGCCACCGGCGACGCCCGGTGGGACGCCGCGGGATCGGTGCTCGTGGGAGTGCTCCTCGGCTGCGTGGCGGTCTTCCTGATCAACCGCAACCGGGACTTCCTCGTCGGCCAGGCGGCCTCCCCGGCACTGCGCAACGACGCGCTGCGGGCCCTCGAGGAGGACCCCGAGGTGCAGCGGGTGACGTTCCGGCACCTGGAGTTCGTCGGGCCCGGCAGGGTCTTCCTCGTCGCGGCCGTCGACCTGACCGGCGACGCCCCCGAGCCCCAGGTCGCGCAGCGCCTGCACGCGGTCACCGCCCGGATCGAGGAGCGCGAGCACGTGGAGCGTGCCGTCCTGACCCTCTCGGTGCCCGAGGACGAGACGCTCGCCCGGCAGTGACACCACCGCCCCTACGATCTGCCCCATGCCTGCCGCCGTCGTGATCCTCGCCGCCGGCTCCGGGAGCCGGGTCGGCGCCGAGGTCAACAAGGTCCTGCTGCCCCTCGCCGGCGTGCCCGTGCTGGCCTGGTCGGTGCGCGACGCGCTCGCCCTCGACGACGTCGCCAGGGTGGTGGTGGTCGTGCGCGACGGCGAGCAGGACGCAGTCGCACGGGCACTCACGCCCTACCTGGGGGAGCACGAGGTGCTCGTGGTGACGGGCGGCGCCACCCGTCACCGCTCGGAGGACGCGGCCCTGCGCGTGCTCGCCCGGGAGGTCGCGGGCGGGGCGGTCGACGTGGTGGTCGTGCACGACGGGGCCCGGCCGCTGGCCGGCGGCGACCTCTTCACCGCCACGGTCGCGGCCGCGCGCGAGCGGGGCGGCGCCATCCCCGTCGTCCCCGTCGAGGGCCTCCTCACCACCGCCCTGGAGCCGGTCGCAGAGTCCCTGGGCGCCGTGCAGACGCCGCAGGCCTTCCGGGCCGCACCGCTGCTCGAGGCGTACGACGCCGCCCGCCGCGAGGGCTTCGAGGGCACCGACACGGCCGCCTGCTTCGCCCGGTACACCGGCGGTGACGTCGCCGCGGTGCCCGGCAGCCCGCTCAACCTCAAGATCACCTTCCCCGAGGACGTGGTGATCGCGGGTCGGCTGGTCGCGGCCCGCGACGAGGACGGGCGGGACTAGAAGGGGGTCGGGGCCTCGCCGGTGAGGGCCTCGAGCAGGGCGATGTCCGCGGCGCCGGCGACCCGCCGGGCCTCCGGGGGCGCCTCGACGGTCTCGATCGCGTGCCGCCCGCGCAGCCGGGCGACGATCGCGGTCAGGTCCTGGCCGGGGTAGTCGTCGAGGGCCGCGACCACCGACGGCGGCAGCACGACCGGCGACGACGGGGCCAGCAGCCCCTCCCGGTCGACGGTGGCGCCCACCAGGCCGTCGTCCACGTGCTTGACGGTGTCGGTGACGGGACGTACGGCGACCACCACGGCGTCGTGCTCGAGCGCCTGCTCGACGCAGTCGGCGATGAAGCCCGCCGGGGTCATCGGGCACAGCGCGTCGTGCAGCACGACCGCCTCCCCGGCGGTCTGCACGCTCGACCACGGCACGCCGACGTCGATCGGGGTCACCCCGGCGCCGCCGAGCGCCCAGGCCGCGCACGCCACCAGCGCCTCGCCGTGGACCAGGGCGTAGGGCAGGGCACCGCGGTCCTCGTCGAGGACCAGGCCCAGTGCCGGGGCCAGCTCGCGCTCGTCGTACGCCTCGTGGTTCATGGTGCGACCACCGTAGGACCTCACAGGGCCCGGACACGACGAAGCCCCCGACAGCGTGTGTCGGGGGCTTCGTCGCGAATGTCAGGGACTGCTCAGGAGGCGAGGACCTCGTCGAGGATGGCCTCGGCCTTGTCCTCGTTGGTGTGCTCGGCCAGGGCCAGCTCCGAGACGAGGATCTGGCGCGCCTTGGCCAGCATCCGCTTCTCGCCGGCCGAGAGGCCACGGTCACGCTCGCGGCGCCACAGGTCACGCACGACCTCGGCGACCTTCATGACGTCGCCGGAGTGCAACTTCTCGAGGTTGGCCTTGTAGCGGCGCGACCAGTTGGTCGGCTCCTCCACGTGCGCGGCCCGCAGGACGTCGAACACCCGGTCGAGGCCTTCCTTGTCGACCACGTCGCGAACCCCGACGAGGTCGAGGTTCATGGCCGGGACGCGGACCACGAGGTCCTGCTGGGCAACGATCCGCAGTACGAGGTATTGACGGTCCTCGCCCTTGATGG
>NZ_JBFUMD010000433.1:0-3367 GCF_054049555.1 Nocardioides sp. P5_C9_2 | reverse complement strand
GTCTTCCTGCGTGGTTCTGCCGAGGGGCGTGTCGGCTCCACCTGTCGCCCCCCGATAGCTGCCGGCGTGCCGCAGCAGCGCCACCTGGAGGTCGCGCAGCGGTGCGGGGACGTGGTCGGCGCGGCGGCGGAGCATGAGCAGCGAGACGGTCGTGCTGCCGCCGCGGATGGGTCGGGTGGTGATCACCCCGGCCGTCACGAGCGGGTCGGCCGAGATCGAGAAGTCGGGAAGGATCGCGATGCCCAGTCCCTCGGCCACCATCGCCTTGCCCACCTCGGCCCCGTCCGTGGAGTACGTCGTCGCGGGCGGCCTGCCGTCGAAGAGGCGGTGTGCGTAGCGGTGCATCACGTATCCCGGGCGCATCCCCACGAAGGGCTCGGCCCGCAGGTGCTCCACGGTCAGCTCGTCGAGCGCGGCGAGCGGGTGGTCGGTCCGCACGCAGGCCACGGGCCGGCCGTGGATGAGCTCGCCCGCCACCAGCCCGGCGGGCACGTCGTCCCCGGGCAGCACGTTGACCAGGCCGAGGTCGAGGGTGCCCTCGGCGAGGCGCTGATGGATCTCGGCCTGCTGGGCGTTGACGACCTCGGCGCCGGCGGACCCGTGGCGCGCGTGCAGGTCCCGCAGGGCGGGGATCAGCAGGGTCGAGCTCGCGGTGCTGACGGTCCCGATCCTCAGCTCGCGAGCGCGCACGGCCTGGTCGCCGGCGGCCTCGCGCAACCGGTCCACCGACTCCAGCACCTCGGTCATGTGCTGGAGCAGGTCCATGCCCTCCCGACTGATCCGCGAGCCCGAGCGCCGCCGGTCGAGCAGGGTGAGGCCGAGCTCGCGCTCGAGCTTGGTCACCGCCTCGCTCAGTGCCGGTTGCGAGATGTGCAGCGCCTCGCTCGCGCGGCGCAGCGAGCCGTGGGTGGTGACGGCCGCGACGTACTCCAGCTGCTCGATGCGCATCCGGCTGCTCCTGTTGGGTGGTGACGAGGGTGGCGATGGGCTAAAGTCTAGTAAACCACTAGTAATACTTGGAGCCATCCCATGACCACGCTCGACTCGCGTCCCGAGGCCCACAACGCCGTCGGGCGACCGGCCCACGACACCCCGCTGCTGGCGCACCTGCGCGAGGAGTGGGCGCCCCTCCTCGACGAGATCCGGGCCGGGGCCCTCCAGCGCGAGCTGGACGGCGCACTGCCCGTCGACGCGGTGCGGCTGCTCAAGGAGGCGGGGTTCGGTGCCGTGCGGATCCCCCGCGAGCTCGGCGGTCGGGGGGCGACGCTCCCCGAGCTCACGCAACTCTGGATCGAGCTCGCGGCCGTCGACGCCAACCTTCCGCAGGCCTTCCGCGGGCACTTCGCGCTCGCCGAGGACTGCCTCTGGCAGCAGGCTCGAGGTCGCGACCGGCGGGTGTGGTTCGACCGGTTCGTGGCCGGCGAGATCGCCGGCAACGCCTGGTCGGAGGCCGGCTCGACCACCATCGACACGCAGCGCACCACGCTGCGCCGGCTGGCGGGAGGGGACCACCGCCTCGACGGCACCAAGTACTACACGACCGGCAGCATCTTCGCGGAGTGGGCCGACGTCTACGTCCGCATCGTCAACCCGGACCGCCCCGACGAGGCGGACGACGACTTCGCCATCGCCGTCGTGGACACGCGTGTGCCCGGTGTGACGGTCGTCGACGACTGGGACGGGTTCGGCCAGAAGGGCACCGGCAGCGGCACCACCACCTTTGACAACGTGCGCGTCCCCGCCGCGCACGTGCTGCCGTTCGAGGAGCGCTTCCCGTACCAGGCCGCGCTCTACCAGCTGAACCTCCTCGCCACCCTGGTGGGCATCGGCCGTGCCGCCCTCGACGACGTGGTCGACCGGGTCCGCGCGCGCACGCGGAACTACTCGCACGCCAACGCCCCGCGGGTGCGCGACGACGCCCAGGTGCTGGCCCGGATCGGCGACATCGGTGCCGCGGTGTACGCCGCCGAGGCCGCGACGATCCGCGTCGCCGGCAGCCTCCAGGTCGTGGCCGACCTCGCGACCGCTGCGCCGGACCGGGTGGCGGCGGCGGTCGAGGCCGGCGAGCTGGAGTCGTCGGCCGCGCAGGTCGTGGTCTCCGACCTGGTGCTGCGGGCGACCAGCGACCTGTTCGACGCGCTGGGGGCCTCGGCGACCGCGCGCACCGAGGCGCTGGACCGGCACTGGCGCAACGCCCGCACCGTGGCGTCGCACAACCCGCGCATCCTCAAGTCGCGCGTGGTGGGCGCGCACCTGGTCAACGGCACCCCGCCGCCGTACGCCTGGTCCATCGGCTCGACCCGTCGCTCCCAGGACTGGCCCGCGCCCGCCGGATGAGGTGGGACCCCTCCGACCGACCGGTTACGCACCGGCATCGCGAGGGGGTGGGAGGCGCTGCCTGCCACCCCCTCGCCAACGTGTGGCGCGGGGTGAGCGGTGTCGCCTTGCCTTCGCTGTGCATATTGTCGATAGTTCTAATAGACATTAGAGCCGAGGAGTTCCCATGCTGGTCAAGGAGTGCGTCGCATGAGCGCCGCCGTCCACGTCGTCCCCGCATCGGGGACCGTCCCGGTCCTGTCCGCCGCCGCGGCCGTCGTCGTCGCACGAGAGCTCGCGGTCGATCTCGCCGCCACGTCGGCCGAGCGCGACCTGCACCGTGTGCTGCCGGGGGCCGAGCTCGAGCGGCTCTCCGAGTCCGGCCTGCTCGCGATCACCGTCCCCGCCGCCCACGGCGGGGCGGACCTGCCCGCGGGCGCCCTCGCGGAGGTCTTCCGGATCCTCGCCACCGGTGACCCCAACGTCGCGCAGGTCCCGCACAGCCACTTCGTCTACGTCAACGCCCTGCGCCACCGGGGCACGCCCGAGCAGCAGGAGTTCTTCTTCGGCGAGGTGATGGCCGGCAAGCGCTTCGGCAACGCCCAGTCCGAGACCGGCACCAAGCACGTCCGCGACATCCGTACGACGCTGACCCCGCTCGGTGGTGAACGGTGGCGCCTGGACGGCACCAAGGGCTACGCCACCGGCGCGCTCTTCGCCCACTGGATCCCCGTCCTGGCGCACCTCGACACCCTGATCGACCCCGGTCAGGGGCCGTTGCACGTGGCGTGGGTGGAGCGGGACGCTCGCGGTGTCACCGTCACCGACGACTGGGCCGGGATGGGGCAGCGCACCACGGGCAGCGGTGCGGTCGAGCTGGTCGACGTGGAGGTCGACGCCGCACGCATCACGCCGTTCCACCTGACCTTCGAGGGGCCGCAGACCTACGGGGCCTTCGCCCAGCTGCTGCACGCCGCGCTCGACGTCGGCATCGCCCGCGCGGCACTCGACGACGCGGCCGTGTTCGTGCTCACCAGGAGCCGGCCCTACC
>NZ_JBFUMD010000432.1:0-3383 GCF_054049555.1 Nocardioides sp. P5_C9_2 | reverse complement strand
GCGCATGGACCACACCTACGAGCTCGACCTGGAGTGGCGGGGCAACCGCGGCAGCGGCACCAGTGGCTACCGCGAGTACGCGCGCGACGTCGTGCTCCGGGCGTCCGGCAAGCCCGCGCTGGAGGGCTCGGCGGACCCGACCTTCCGGGGCGACGCGTCGCGGTGGAACCCCGAGGAGCTGCTGGTCGCAGCCCTCGCCCAGTGCCACCTCCTGTCCTACCTGCACATGGCGGTGACCCACGGCGTCGTCGTCACGGCGTACGCCGACTCGCCCGTCGGCACGATGGCGCAGCAGGGGATCGGTGGCCACTTCACCCGCGTCCTGCTGCGGCCGGTGGTCACGGTGGCGGACGCCTCCCAGGTCGAGACCGCCCTGCGCATCCACCGGGAGGCGGGCGAGGCCTGCTTCATCGCCTCCTCGGTGAACTTTCCCGTGGACCACGAGCCGACCGCCCTCGTCGCGTCCTGACGCGTGACCCGACCGGGGGAGGCGTTTGCACTCGTGAGGGTCGAGTGCTAAAACTGAGGCTGGCACTCTCATCAGGAGAGTGACAACTCGGCATCGGTGACGCTGAGGCTCGTACGTCGGCGGGAATGGTCCGTCGAGCTGCGCGGGTCGTCCGTCGCGGGCAGCCCACCGACGCCGCACACACAGACTCATTCCGAAGGAAATCGCTGAGTTATGGCCAAGCTGATTGCTTTCAACGAGGAAGCCCGCCGCGGCCTCGAGCGGGGTATGAACACCCTCGCCGACGCCGTGAAGGTGACCCTGGGCCCCAAGGGCCGCAACGTCGTGCTGGAGAAGAAGTGGGGCGCCCCCACGATCACCAACGACGGTGTCTCGATCGCCAAGGAGATCGAGCTCGAGGACCCCTACGAGAAGATCGGCGCCGAGCTGGTCAAGGAGGTCGCGAAGAAGACCGACGACGTCGCCGGTGACGGCACGACGACGGCCACCGTCCTGGCCCAGGCCATGGTCCGCGAGGGCCTGCGCAACGTCGCGGCCGGCGCCAACCCGATGGGCCTCAAGCGCGGCATCGAGGCTGCGGTCACCGCGGTCTCCGAGCAGCTGCTCTCGATGGCCAAGGAGGTCGAGACCCGCGAGCAGATCGCGGCCACGGCCACCATCTCCGCCGGTGGCGACACCACCGTCGGTGACGCCATCGCCGAGGCGATGGACAAGGTCGGCAAGGAAGGCGTCATCACCGTCGAGGAGTCGAACACCTTCGGCATCGACCTCGAGCTGACCGAGGGCATGCGCTTCGACAAGGGCTACATCTCGGCGTACTTCGCCACCGACCTCGAGCGCATGGAGGCGGTGCTGGAGGACCCCTACATCCTCATCGCCAACTCCAAGATCTCCACGGTCAAGGACCTCCTGCCCCTCCTCGAGAAGGTCATGCAGTCCGGCAAGCCGCTGCTGATCATCGCCGAGGACACCGACGGCGAGGCGCTGTCGACCCTGGTCGTCAACAAGATCAAGGGCACCTTCAAGTCCGTGGCCGTCAAGGCCCCCGGCTTCGGTGACCGCCGCAAGGCCATGCTCCAGGACATCGCCATCCTCACCGGTGGCCAGGTCATCTCCGAGGAGGTCGGCCTCAAGCTCGAGTCGGCCGGCATCGAGCTCCTCGGCCAGGCCCGCAAGGTCGTCATCACCAAGGACGAGACCACCATCGTCGAGGGCGCCGGCGACCAGGGCCAGATCGAGGGACGGGTCAACCAGATCCGCGCCGAGATCGAGAAGTCGGACTCCGACTACGACCGCGAGAAGCTGCAGGAGCGCCTGGCCAAGCTGGCCGGCGGTGTCGCGGTGATCAAGGTCGGCGCGGCCACCGAGGTCGAGCTCAAGGAGCGCAAGCACCGCATCGAGGACGCTGTCCGCAACGCCAAGGCTGCGGTCGAGGAGGGCATCGTCGCCGGCGGCGGCGTCGCGCTCGTCCAGGCCGGCACCGAGGCCTTCGTCAAGCTCGACCTGTCGGGCGACGAGGCCACCGGCGCCAACATCGTCAAGGTCGCCATCGAGGCCCCGCTCAAGCAGATCGCGATCAACGCCGGTCTCGAGGGTGGCGTCGTCTCGGAGAAGGTGCGCAACCTGACCCCGGGCCACGGCCTCAACGCGGCCACCGGCGAGTACRTCGACATGATCGCCGAGGGCATCATCGACCCCGCCAAGGTGACCCGCTCCGCCCTCCAGAACGCCGCCTCCATCGCGGCGCTCTTCCTCACCACCGAGGCCGTCGTGGCCGACAAGCCCGAGAAGGCTCCCGCCATGGGCGGCGGCGGTGGCGACATGGGTGGCATGGGCGGCATGGACTTCTGAGCGAAGCGAAGAAGCTTCCGCGCAGCTGAGTCCAGGCTTCACTGCTTCACTGCTTCACCAGCAAGGCCCTCACCTCCGGGTGGGGGCCTTGCTCCGTCTCCGGGGGACTGAGTGTGGCTTCGGTGTCGCCAGGTGGCGCCGAAGCCACACACACCGGGCGCCGCCCGCGGGGCCGGGTGGCAGAGTGCCGCCGTGAGCCCCGTCGAGCTGCTCCGCTCCCCGAGCCTGACCGACTCCGCGCCCTCCGCCTACGCCTCCCGCGTGGGCGACCTGTCGGACGTGCAGAAGTCGACGGCAGCTGCCTCCGTCAGCGTCAACGGGTCGGCCGACTGCCACATCTGCACGTCCGTCACGCCGGAGTCTCATCCGGACGGCATCCGTCTACCGTGAGCGCATGACCACGGCCGGCCTCCTCCTCGCCGCCGGCGCGGGTCGCCGGATGGGGAAGCCGAAGGCGCTCGTGCATGACCGGGACGAGACGTCCTGGCTACGCCGCTCGGTGCAGGTGCTGCTGGACGGCGGCTGCGCGCCGGTCCACGTCGTGCTCGGGGCGGCCGCGGACGAGGCCCGGGCGCTCCTCGGGGACCTGCCGGTCGAGGTGGTCGTCGCCGACGACTGGGACACCGGGATGGGCGCCAGCCTGCGGGCCGGACTGCTCGCTGTCGGCGAGGCCGGACCCGACACGGTGCTCGTCTCGCTCGTCGACCTGCCGGACGTGGGAGCCCCCGTGGTGGCCCGCGTCCTGGCCGCCGCGACCGGGCCCGCGACGCTCGCGCGGGCGGCGTACGACGGGGAGCCGGGGCACCCGGTCCTGCTCGGGGCCGACCACCTCGCGCCCCTGGTGGCGACGGTGCGTGGCGACGTGGGCGCCAAGCCCTACCTCGGTGTCCACGACGTGCTGCTGGTCGAGTGCGGTGACCTCGCCACCGGCCGGGACCGGGACACCGCGTGATCGGGCACAGCCGGTGACGGACCGGGGGACCCGGAGCGCGCCCCGCCTCCAGCCGCTCACCCGCGCCAAGCTCGCCGGCCAGGGGGAGGCCGGCGCCGCGTGGCACCGGGC
>NZ_JBFUMD010000431.1:0-3383 GCF_054049555.1 Nocardioides sp. P5_C9_2 | reverse complement strand
GGTCGTCCATGAGTGCGGCCTCTCCCTCGGTACCCGTCGCCCGTGTCGACGACCTCGACGGTAGCGCGTGGTCGACCCTGACACGGGTCGCAGGGGAAGAAATATGGCAGGGAAGGAAATGCAGAAGAGGCCCTCCGGGATCTCCCGGTAGGACCTCTGCCTGCTGTTCTGTACGCCATCAKGGACTTGAACCCCGAACCCGCTGATTAAGAGTCAGCTGCTCTGCCAATTGAGCTAATGGCGCCCGTCAAACGGTGTCGTACGACGTGCTGTGCAACGTAGAAGAACTCTACACGCGGTCGCCCGTGCGATGAAATCGAGATCCCTCACCCGAGCTCGGACAGCACGGCCTGGGCGGCGTTGTGGCCGCCGAGCCCCGAGACGGCGCCGCCGCGGCGGGCTCCGGAGCCGCACAGCAGCACGACGTCGTCGTCGGTCTGGACGCCCCACTGCTGGGCCGGGGTGTCGAGCCGGGAGCGGTTCGGGGCCCACGGCCAGTCCAGGTCGCCGTGGAAGATGTGCCCGCCCGGCATGGCGAGGTCGCGCTCGACGTCCTGCGGGACCTTCGCCTCGATGCACGGGTTGCCGTCGCGGTCGCGGAGCAGGCACGACTCGATCGGCTCCACGAGGTGCTCGTCGAGGGAGGCGATCGCCCTCTCCACGGCCAGGCGCTTGGCCCCCTCGGGGTCTGCCTCGAAGAGGGCCGCCGGGGTGTGCAGGCCGAAGTAGGTGAGCGTCTGCGCGCCGGTGCCGGCCAGGTCCCCCAGGATGGAGGGGTCGGTGAGGGAGTGGCAGTAGACCTCGCCCGGCATGGTCGTCGGCACCCGTCCCGCGGCGGCCTCGGCGTACGCCCGCTCGAGCTGGCTGTGGTCCTCGCCGAGGTGCAGGGTCCCGGCGAAGGCGACGGCCGGGTCGGCACCGGACCGCAGCTGCGGGAGGCGGTCGAGGAGGAAGTTGATCTTGAGCTGCGCACCGGCGGGCTTGGTGGCGGGGTCCTCGTCCTCGCCGAGCAGGATCCGCAGCACCCACGGGGCCACCCCCGACAGCACCCGCCGGCCGGTGACGGTGCGGGTGGTCATGCCGTCGTGCCACCGGACCTCCGCGCGGTCCCCGTCGGTGCGGATGGCGCTGACCCCGGCGCCGGTGACGATCTCGGCGCCGGCCGCGGTGGCGCTGCGGGCGAGGGCGTCGGTCACCGCGCCCATGCCGCCCACGGGCACCCGCCACTCGCCCGTCCCGTTGCCGATCAGGTGGTAGAGGAAGCAGCGGTTCTGGATGAGCGAGGGGTCGTGCAGCGACGCGAACGTGCCGATCAGGGCGTCGGTGCCGACGACGCCGCGGACCGTGTCGTCGGCGAACCTCGCCTCGATCGCCCGTCCGAGCGGGCGGGAGACGACGTCGCGCCAGATGCCGGGGTCCACGAGGTCGCGCAGGTCGCGCTCGTGGGGGAGGGGCTGGGTCAGCGTGGGCGCCACGGCGTGCGCCAGGTCGGTGACGTCGGCGTAGAACTCGCGCCACGCGTCGTACTCCGCGTCACCGCCGGTGAGCTCGGCGAACGACGCCCGCGTCGCCTCGCCCTCGGGCCGCTCCACGAGCAGTCCGCCGCTCCGGCCGTCGCGGACCCACGGCGTGTAGGACGCGGTCGTGCGCGAGGCGAGCCTCACGTCGAGGTCCAGGTCGGCCATGAGCGACTCGGGCATGAGGCTGACCAGGTAGGAGTACCGCGAGAGCCTCGCCGGCTGACCGGCGAACGGGCTCACCGAGACCGCCGCACCGCCCGKGTGGTCGAGCCGCTCGAGCAGCAGCACCGAGAGGCCGGCCCGACCGAGGTAGGCGGCGGCCACGAGCCCGTTGTGCCCACCGCCGACGATCACGACGTCATAGCTGGTCTTCGCAGGAGTCACGCGGTCAACCTAGACCGGTGCGCCCCTCCCTCGGCAACGAGGCCCGTTACCCTCGCCGAGTGAGGTCGGGTGGGTGGTGGCGCAGCACGGCGTTGCTCGTGCTGTACGCCGTCCTGGTCCGCCTGGCCGTGGGTGCCGTGTGGCCGGACAGTCATGTCGGCGAGAGCGTGCCCGTCGGCGTCGCCGCTGGCGCTCTTGTGCTGGCATCGCGCCGGTCGTGGTGGGTCCTCGTGCCCGCCATCGGTGCGGCATCCGTCTCGGCCTACTCCCTCGCCGGCGCGTCCCCGGCCGTCGCGCTCGTCTGGGGCTCGACCCTGACGGCGGGGGCAAGTGTGGCCGCGGCGATCCTGGGCCGCCGCTCCGGGCCCGGGGAACGGCCCGCACTGCGCGACATCGACGACTACCGCGCCTTCCTGGCCGCGGCCTTCGTCGGCGCCGGGCTGGCCACCGTGGTCCTGTCCGTGGCCGCCCCCCTGATGCTCGACCACGACCTGGTGCTCATCGCCGCGGGCACGTTCCTGGCGCACGTCTCGTCGTACCTCGTGATCCTGCCGTTCTTCATGGTCACCGCCCCCCACGCCGGCGTCGTCGACGGCTGGAGCCGGGTGCTCACCTGGAGCGCCGTGGTGGCGATCATGGCCATCGCCTTCACCAGCCACGACAAGATCGCCGGTCTCTTCGCGATGGCCGTCATCCCCGCCCTCGGCTGGGCCGCCATGCGGCTGCCGTTCCGCGACGCCATGGTCGGGGTGCTCTTCGTCGCCGTCTGCGCGGACCTCGCCGCCGTGCTGGGGGAGGGGGGTGCGGTCGCGCTGATCGGGGCCGAGCAGCCCGAGTGGGTGCTGACCGTCACCCACCTGTTCGTGAGCACCTGCGTGCTCAGTGCGCTGCCGTTCGCGCTGGCGGTCGGCATCCAGCGCGACCTCGCCCAGCGGGCCGCCACCGAGGCGGACACGGTACGCCGCGTGGTGGACAGCGCGAGCGGCGTGGCCATCGTCGGCACCGACGAGCGGGGGCGGATCACGCTGTGGAACCCCGGCGCCGAGGCCCTGCTCGGCTACACCCCCGAGGAGGTCCTGGGCCGGCTGCCGTCGACCTTCCACCGGCCGGAGGAGATCGCGCGGCTCGGCGAGCTGCTCGGGGTGGGCAACGACTACCCGAGCGTGGCCCGCGAGCTGGCGGACCCGGACCGCGGCGGCCTCGAGGTCGAGTTCGTCCGCAAGGACGGGCAGACCCGCATCCACTTCATGAACCTGTCCCGGGTCACCGACGCCGAGGGACGCCTCACCGGCTTCGTCTCGACCGCGGAGGACATCTCCGAGCGCGTCGCCACCCAGCGGGCCCTGGAGCTGGCGCTGGCCCGCGAGCGCGCCTCGGTGGAGAGGCTGCGCGAGGTCGACCAGCTCAAGGACACCTTCGTCTCGAGCGTCAGCCACGAGCTGCGCACCCCGATCACCAGCATCATGGGCTACCTCGAGC
>NZ_JBFUMD010000430.1:0-3388 GCF_054049555.1 Nocardioides sp. P5_C9_2 | reverse complement strand
CGTCGAGGATGCGTGCGCCGCGTCCCACCAGCGCGTCGGCGAGCCGGGCCTCACCGTCGACGTCGGCGCCGTCCGCCACCAGTCGGCCGAACTTCTCGCCRTACCCCCGGTTGCCCGCCCCGGCGAGCTCCCAGCGGGTCGGCTGGGTCACGCGGGGTCCTGCGCGGAGCGCGCCTTGCGGCGACGGCGGACGTACTCCAGCCCGCACAGGCCCAGGCCGAAGCCGGCCAGGCAGGTCCACAGCCACCAGGTGCGCCCGGTGTCGGCGAGGGTGCCGTAGAAGGGGAGGAGGCCGATGAAGGCGAGCAGCCACAGCCCGACGCCCACCTCGACGGTCCGGACGCCGTCGACGTCGAGGGGCTCCACGTCGGCCACGACGTAGGTGCGGTTGCCGATCTCGTGCTGCGTCCGCTGGTCGTCCCTGAACTCCACGCGGCCACGCTAGTCGCTCGCCCCGGACGTCGAAACACCGCCGCAACGCTTTTCTGCCACACTTCCGCCCGTGACTGACAAGACCCAGACTGCGCAGCGGTCCCCCCGGACGGCGGGCCTCGACGGCTACTTCAGGATCAGCGAGCGCGGATCCACCGTCGCCCAGGAGGTGCGTGGCGGACTCGTCACGTTCCTGACGATGGCCTACATCATCGTGCTCAACCCGCTGATCCTGGGCTTCGTCCCGGACTCCACCGGCGCGTTTCTCGGCGGCGGCACGGAGCCCGGCAGCGGCATCCCGGCCATCGCGGCGGGCACCGCGCTGGTCGCCGGCCTGCTCACGATCCTCATGGGCGGCCTCGCGAACTTCCCGCTGGCGCTCGCGACCGGGCTGGGCCTCAACGCCTTCGTCGCCAACTCGATCGCCCGCCAGTCCACGTGGGGCGACGCGATGGGCCTGGTGGTCCTCGAGGGCATCGTGATCCTGGTGCTGGTGCTGACCGGCTTCCGCAAGGCGGTCTTCCATGCCGTGCCGCAGCAGCTCAAGGTCGCGATCTCGGTCGGGATCGGCCTGTTCATCGCCCTGATCGGCTTCGTCGACGCCCGCTTCGTCACCCGCATCCCGGACGCGTTCCAGACCACCGTGCCCGTCCAGCTGGGGGTCGACGGGCACCTCGCGGGCTGGCCGGTCTTCGTCTTCTGCCTGGGCCTGGCCCTGATGGTCGGCCTGTGGGTCCGCCAGGTCCGCGGCGCGATCCTCATCTCCATCCTCGTCACCACGGTCGTCGCGGTCGTGGTCGAGGCGATCGGCGAGCTCGGTGCGGCGTCCGCCGACAACCCCGGCGGCTGGTCGCTGAGCGTGCCCACGCTCAGCGGCGACGTGGTGGCATGGCCGTCGTTCGACACCCTGGGCGAGTTCAACCTCTTCGGGGCGTTCACCAGCGCCGGCACCGGCTTCCTCGCGGCACTGCTCCTCGTCTTCTCGCTGCTGCTCGCGGACTTCTTCGACACGATGGGCACCATGACCGCGATCGGCGCGGAGGCCGGTCTCAACGACGAGGACGGCACGCCGCCCCACGCGCAGCGCATCCTGGTCGTCGACTCGGTGGCGGCGATCGCCGGCGGCGCGGCGGGCGTCTCGTCCAACACCTCCTACATCGAGTCCGCCGCGGGTGTGGGGGAGGGGGCGCGCACCGGCCTCGCGTCCGTGGTCACCGGGGTGCTGTTCCTGCTGGCGACGTTCTTCACCCCCCTCGTGTCGGCGATCCCCTCCGAGGCGGCGGTCCCGGCGCTGGTGCTGGTCGGGTTCCTGATGATGCAGCAGGTCACCGAGATCGACTGGCGTGACGTCGAGCTGGGGATCCCGGCCTTCCTGACCGTGGTCCTGATGCCCTTCACCTACTCGATCAGTGTCGGGATCGGCGCCGGCTTCGTGGCGTTCGTCCTGATCAAGGTCGTCGTGGGCAAGCCGCGGGAGGTGCACCCCCTCATGTGGGTCGTCGCTGCCCTGTTCGTCGTCTACTTCGCCTACACCCCGATCAACGGCTGGCTCTCCTGAGCCGAGCTCGCACCGGGCAGGGGGGAAGGGGTCGCGCACTCGCGCGGCCCCTTCCGTCGTGCTGGGGCCGGGTCGCCCCCGCGGAATAGTTAGCATGGGTAATGAGTTAGGCTAACGACATGCCGACCACAGCAGCCGTTGCCCGCACCGATGCGGGGCTCGCCTCAGAGCTTCGCCTCGGCGTGATGCGGCTGCGCCGGCGCCTCGCGAGCGAGCGGCACCCCGACAACGACCTGAGCCTCGGCCAGATGGCCGTGCTGGGGCTGCTGTTCCGCCACGGCGACCAGACGATCGGTGAGATGGCCCGGCTCGAGCACGTGCAGCCGCCGTCGATGACCCGCACCGTGACCTGCCTGGAGGGCGACGGACTCGTCGTACGCCGTCCGCACGAGACCGACGGCCGTGTGGTCATCGTGTCGCTCACCGACCGCGGCCGCGCCGTCGTCCTGGCCGACCGCAGGCGCCGTGACGCCTGGCTGGCCGTCCGCCTGGCCCACCTGACCGCCGACGAGCGCGACGTCCTGCGTCGTGCCGCCCCCCTCCTCGACCGCCTCTCGCAGGCCGACTGACCCGAAGGAGTCACCACGAGTCCCCGATTCCGTTCCCTCGCGAACCCCAACTACCGCCTGTACGCCGCCGGCGGTGTCGTCTCCAACACCGGCACCTGGATGCAGCGTGTCGCGCAGGACTGGCTGGTCCTGCAGCTCACCGCCAACAGCGGTGCCGCCCTCGGCATCACGACCGGCCTGCAGTTCCTGCCGTTCCTGCTCATCGCGCCCTTCGCCGGGCTGGTCGCCGACCGGATGTCCAAGCTCCGCCTCCTGCAGCTGACCAACCTGGGGATGGCGCTGCCGGCCGCGGTCCTCGGCGTCCTCGCCGTCACCGGGACGGCCCAGATCTGGCACGTCTACGTCCTGGCCTTCGTGCTGGGCACCGCGTCCGCCTTCGACGCGCCCGCCCGCCAGTCGTTCGTCTCCGAGATCGTCGAGCCCGACGACCTCACCAACGCCGTGGGCCTCAACTCGGCCAGCTTCAACGCKGCGCGGCTCGTCGGACCCGCGGTGGCCGGCATGCTGATCGCGGCCTTCGGCGGGGGAGCGGTGGCCACCGGCTGGGTCATCCTCATCAACGCCGTCTCGTACGTCGCCCCGGTCCTGGCCCTGCGCGGCATGGACGCCAGCGCGCTCGACAGCCCGGTGCCCACCCACCGTGGCCCCGGCGCGATCCGCGAGGGCGTCGCCTACGTCCGCTCCCGACCCGACCTGGTGCTGATCCTGGCGATCGTCTTCAGCGCCGGGACCTTCGGCCTCAACTTCCAGATGACGTCCGCGCTGATGGCCACCGAGGTGTTCGGCAAGGGCCCCACCGAGTACGGCCTGCTGGGCACCTTCCTGGCCG
>NZ_JBFUMD010000429.1:0-3396 GCF_054049555.1 Nocardioides sp. P5_C9_2 | reverse complement strand
AGCTGTTCCTCGGCGGCGTGATGGAGCACATCGAGGAGGCCGGCATCCACAGCGGCGACTCCTCGTGCGCCCTGCCGCCGATCACCCTGGGGGAGGGTGAGATCGACCGCATCCGGCACGCCACCGAGGCCATCGCCCGGGGCGTCGGGGTGCGCGGACTGATCAACATCCAGTTCGCGCTGAGCTCCGACGTCCTGTACGTCCTGGAGGCCAACCCCCGCGCCAGCCGCACCGTCCCGTTCGTGTCCAAGGCGACCGCGACCCCGCTGGCCAAGGCCGCCGCCCGGGTCATGCTCGGCGAGACCATCGCCGACCTGCGGGCCGTCGGCCTGCTGCCCGAGCAGGACGGTGGCCGGCTGCCCGCCGACGCACCGATCGCGGTCAAGGAGGCGGTGATGCCGTTCAACCGCTTCAAGACGACCGAGGGCCGCAACGTCGACACCGTCCTGGGGCCGGAGATGAAGTCGACCGGCGAGGTGATGGGCTTCGACGCCGACTTCGGGACGGCGTTCGCCAAGGCCCAGGCGGCGGCGTACGGCTCGTTGCCCACGACGGGGCGGATCTTCGTCTCGGTCGCCAACCGCGACAAGCGCAACATGATCTTCCCGATCAAGGTGCTGGCCGACCGCGGCTTCGAGATCCTGGCGACGAAGGGCACCGCCGAGGTGCTGCGCCGCAACGGGGTCAGCGTCACCGTGGTGCGCAAGCACCACGAGGGCGAGGGGCCCGAGGGCCAGAAGACCACCGTCCAGCTCATCCGCGACGGCGGCATCGACCTGGTCATCAACACCCCGTACTCGACCGGCGGCTCCGCGCGGCTCGACGGCTACGAGATCCGTACGGCGGCCGTGCTCGCCGACATCCCGTGCATCACCACGGTGCAGGGGCTCGGGGCCGCGGTGCAGGGCATCGAGGCGATGGCCGCCGGCGAGATCGGCGTCCGCAGCCTGCAGGACTGGCAGCGGGCGAGGACCGCGCGCTGATGGGTCGGCCCTACCGGTTGCTCTTCGACCACGTCCTGACCCGGGCGGACCCGGAGCGCGCCCACCACGCGGCGTTCCGGGCGATCCGGGCGGCCGCCCCCGCGACCCGGCGGGCGCCGGCCGTCACGGGGGAGCCGGTCGAGGCGATGGGCCTCCGCTTCCCGCACGCCTTCGGGCTCGCGGCCGGCTTCGACAAGAACGGGGTCGGCATCGACGCGCTCGGGTCGCTCGGCTTCGGCCACGTCGAGATCGGGACGGTGACCGGGGAGGCGCAGTCCGGCAACCCGCGCCCGCGGCTCTTCCGGCTGCCGCAGGACCGGGCGGTGGTCAACCGGATGGGCTTCAACAACGAGGGCGCCGAGGCGGTCGCCGTACGGCTGGCCCGCAGGGGACGCCCGGAGGGCGGACCGGTCCTCGGGATCAACATCGGCAGGACCAAGGTGGTGCCGGCGGAGCACGCCATCGCCGACTACGAGAAGTCCACGGGCCTGCTCGCCCCGCACGCCGACTACCTGGTCGTCAACGTCAGCTCGCCCAACACCCCCGGCCTGCGCGACCTCCAGGCCGTCGAGGTCCTCGAGCCGCTGCTGGTCGCCGTACGACGCCGCGCCGACCAGGTCCGCCCGGACGACCGGGTCCCCCTGCTGGTCAAGATCGCCCCCGACCTCGACGACGACGACGTGCTCGCCGTCGCGGACCTCGCGGTCGCCATCGGCCTCGACGGCCTGATCGCCACCAACACCACCATCGCCCGGGACGGGCTGCGGAGCGACGCCGCGACCGTCGCTGCCATCGGTGCCGGCGGCCTGAGCGGTGCACCGCTGCGCGAGCGGGCCACCGCGGTGCTGCGGATGGTCCGCGGGCGGGTGGGCCCCGACCTGACGCTCGTCGGGGTCGGCGGCATCACCACGGCCGCCGACGCACGCGCGCGGCTCGACGCCGGCGCGGACCTGGTCCAGGGCTACACCGCGTTCGTCTACGAGGGCGCCCTGTGGCCGCGCACCCTCGTCGCCGGGCTCTCCGGGCCGTCCGCGACATGACCTCCCCGATCCACGTCGTCGGCGAGGTGCTGGCGACCAAGCGGGCCGGCGCCTACCGCCACCTGACCATCGCCGCCCCCGGGATCCCCGAGCGGTTCCGGGCCGGCAACTTCGTGGCGGTCAGCGTCGGCGAGGACCGGCTGGCCCGCCGACCGCTGTGGATCCACCGGGTGAAGGAGACCGGCGCCTACGGCCCCACCCTCGACGTGGTGGTGGAGCCCCGGGGCCCCGGCAGCAGCCGGCTCGCCGAGCTCCCGGTCGGCGCGCGCCTCCCGGTCACCGGCCCCCTCGGCCGGCCCTTCGCGCTGCCCCGCGAACCGGTGTCGTGCGTGCTCGTGGGGGAGGGGTACGCCGCCGCCCCGCTCTTCGCGCTTGCCGCCCGGCTGCGTGAGCGCGGCTGCCCGGTCACGCTCGTCCTCGCGGCCGACGACGAGGCCCACCTGCTGTCCGCCCTCGAGGCGCGCCGCAGCGCCCGCTCGGTCAGCGTGGTCACCCGCGACGGGTCGGTGGGTGCGCGCGGTGACGTCCCGTCCCTCCTCGACGGGGTCCTCGAGCGCGCCGACGCCGACGTGGTCTACGCCGCCGGTCGCACCACCACCCTCGCCGCCGCCGCGGCGGCTGCCGAGCGTCGGGGCGCGTGGAGCCAGGTCGCGCTGGAGACCCCGATGGCCTGCGGCACCGGGCTGTGCCAGGGCTGCCCGGTCCCGGTGGTCGCCGAGGACGGGGTGACCCGTCGGGTGCGCGCCTGCGTCGACGGGCCGGTCATCCGCGGCGACCGGGTCCACTGGGGTGAGCTCGGATGAGCGCGGGCGTCCCTTGGGGCACCGTGATGGTCGCCAGCGGCTGCGGCGGGACCGGCCGCGAGCTGGCGCCGYACCTCGACCTGACGGGCCTCGACTTCGTGACCCGCTCGATCACCCTCGACCCCCGCGCCGGCGGCCCGTCGCCCCGCATCGCCGAGGCCCCCAGCGGCCTGGTGCACGCCGTCGGCCACCAGAMCCCGGGCCTCGAGCACTTCCTGGCCACCGAGCTGCCCTGGCTGGTGCGCGCGGGCGCCCGCGTGCACGTCTCGGTCGTCGGCAGCGCCATCGGCGAGTACGCCGAGCTGGCCCGCCGGCTGTCCCGCGCCCCCGGTGTCGCCGGCCTCGAGGTCAACCTCGGCGCGCCCGACCAGGCGGGCGAGGGCCTCTTCGAGGTCCGGGAGCCCTACCACGCGGCCAGCGTGGTCGCGGCGGTGCGCCGCGAGTTCCCCGCGGACCGTCCGGTGCTGGCCAAGCTGCGTCCCGACCTGTCCCGGGCGGTCGAGGGAGCCCGAGCCGTCCACGACGCCGGGGCCAGCGCCGTCGTCCTGGGCGACGCCGTGCCCGCGGCCC
>NZ_JBFUMD010000428.1:0-3405 GCF_054049555.1 Nocardioides sp. P5_C9_2 | reverse complement strand
GGTTCACCCCGGCCGCCCGGGACGCGCTCGTGTCCGGTCCCTACGAGACGACCGCCGACAGCAACCGCATCGGGATGCGGCTGAGCGGGCCCGAGCTCGAGCGGATGGAGGAGCGCGAGCTGCCCACCGAGGGCATGGTGTGCGGCGCCCTCCAGGTACCGCCCTCCGGGCAGCCGACCCTCTTCCTGGCCGACCACCCCGTCACGGGCGGCTATCCCGTCATCGCGGTGGTCGTGCCCGCCGACCTCCCGCGTGCCGCGCAGGTCCGCCCTGGCCAGCGCATCACGTTCACCCGAGTGCCGACCACCCCGCTGACAGGAGCACACCATGACTGAGACCACCCTGCCCGACCTCCCCGCCACCCTGTCGCCCGCCGAGGCCCGCGACCGTTTCCGGTCCGGGCTGAGGGTGCCGACCTCGGGCTGGTGCACCGGCTGGACGCAGGCCAACCTGCTGGCCGTGCCCCGGGCGCTGGCCTACGACGTGCTGCTCTTCGCCCAGCGCAACCCCGCGGCGTGCCCCGTCCTCGACGTCACCGAGCCGGGCGGGACGGGCAGCCCGAGGTTCGCGGGGGACCTGCGCACGGACCTGCCGTCGTACCGCATCTACGAGCACGGCGAGTTGGTCGGCGAGGTCGACGACGTGACCGACCGCTGGCGCGACGACATGGTCGCCTTCCTCATCGGCTGCAGCTTCACCTTCGAGGGGGCGCTGCTCGACGCCGGCGTGCCGGTGCGTCACATCGAGCAGGGCAGCAACGTGCCGATGTATCGCACCGACGTGGCCTGCCGTCCCGCGGGCACGCTGTCGGGACCGCTCGTCGTGTCCATGCGCCCGATGCCCGCCTCGCAGGTCGCGACCGCCGTCCGGGTGACCTCCCGCTATCCCGCGGTCCACGGCGCGCCGGTGCACATCGGCTCGCCCGCCGACCTCGGCATCGCCGACCTCGACACCCCCGACTTCGGGGACCCCGTCGAGGTGCGGCCGGGTGAGGTGCCGGTCTTCTGGGCGTGCGGGGTCACGCCGCAGGCGGCCGTCATGCAGTCGCGCCCGGAGCTGGCCATCGGCCACGCCCCGGGCCACATGGCCATCACCGACATCCGCGAGAGCGAGCACCTGGTGCCGTGAGGCCGGAGCCTCAGGGCGCGCCGACCTCGGCCAGAACGCGGTCGCTCCGGCGCGCGGCGAGCGGGTGCTGCTCGACTGATCCTCACTCAGGCCATGGCGTCGGGGTTGAAGAGGGCGACCTTGAGGGCGCCGGTCTCACCGGCCTGGGAGAAGACGTCGTAGGCGTCCTGCATCTCGTCGATCCCGTAGCGGTGGGTGCAGAGCGCGCCGACGTCGAGGCGGCCCTCGCTGAGCAGGCGCAGGAGCAGCGGCGTCGTACGCGTGTCGACCAGGCCGGTCGTGATGGTGACGTCCTTGATCCACAGCGTCTCCAGGTGGAGCGTCGCGGGCTCGCCGTGGACCCCGACGTTGGCGACGTGCCCGCCCGGGCGCACCAGCTCGGTGCACAGCTCGAAGCTCGTCGGCACGCCGACCGCCTCGATGGCCACGTCCGCGCCGGCGCCCCCGGTGAGCGAGGACACCATCGCGACGGCCCCCTCGGGACCGACGACGTCGTCGGCACCCGCGGCCAGCGCGCTGCGGCGGCGCGCCTCGGCGGGGTCGACCAGGATGATCTGTGAGGGAGTGAACAACCGGGCCGTGATGAGGGCGGCCAGGCCGATCGGCCCGGCACCCACGACGACGACCGTGTCACCCGGGGAGACGTGTGCGGCGAGCACCCCCACCTCGTACGACGTGGGCAGGATGTCCGCGAGCATCAAGGCGTCCTCGTTGCTGACGTTGTCGGGCAGCACGTGGAGCGAGTGGTCGGCGAACGGCACCCGGACCTGCTCGGCCTGGGTGCCGTCGATGGTGTGGCCCAGGACCCAGCCCCCGCCGCCGAGGCACTGTCCGTAGCGGCCCTCCTTGCAGTAGCGGCAGCGGCCGCACGAGGAGATGCAGGAGATGAGGACACGATCTCCCGCCCGGACGTCGCGCACGTGGTCGCCCACCTCGAGGACGGTCCCGACGGCCTCGTGCCCCAGGATGCGGCCCGCCTCGACCTCGGGGACGTCGCCCTTGAGGATGTGGAGGTCCGTGCCGCAGATCGTGACCGCGTCGACGCGCACGATCGCGTCGTCGGGATCCGTGACGGCCGGATCCGGCACGTCGACCCAGGACCGGTGGTCGACGCCGCCGTAGACGAGTGCCTTCATGAAGGTGTCCTCTCTCGGTGGGGGCTCGTCCCCATCGTGCGACCGCCCCCGGTGCGACGCCGGAGGCGTGGTGCCCCGCACGCGAGGACCTTGGTCATCAGCGCCAGGACGAGCCCAACGTCCGGGACGGTCGGGCCTTCGGGCCCTGCCCCGAGGACGAGTCGTGTCGGACGCTGGAACCCGAGGCGTCGAGCACCGGTCGGGGCCGGGTCGAGGACAGGGGCTGCCATGAGGGCCTACCGAATCGGGTGGCACGTCGTCAACGGTGCCGTGTGCCTGCTCGCGCTGGTGGGCACCGCCCTCGCGGTGCAACCCGTCCTGTTCCTCGCCATCGGTGCCACCCTCGCCATGTTGGGCGCGCTCATGGGCGTGGCGTTCCAGGAGGAGCTGACGAGCGTCCGGCACCCGATCCTGACCGGCGCCGCGCTGGCCACCACTCCGGCCCTGCTGCCGGGGCTCGCCACGGTGCTGGGCGGAGCCACGCTGGGCGTGACGGCGCTGCTCGTGCTGTCCTCACCCTGGGTGGTGGCGTGGGTGGACCGTCGACTGCGGCCGTGGCTGCTGCCCGCGCGCATCGTGCAGGCGGGCATGGCCGAGCCGGACGAGGCGTTGCGCCGGCAGTGGGCGGAGTCCACCCGTCAGCTGGCGAAGGCCACCTCGCTCGCGGACCGGTTGGTCGTCGTGCAGGCCCGCCAGCAGATCCTGGACGACGTCGCGGCCCGCAACGGCGGCCGACTGCCGCCCTTCGTGTGGACGACGCCCGAGGCCCCCGGTGGACTGGATCACCCGTTCGGCGAGCCGCACCGACCGCGGTGACATGACCGATTCCGGGACCTTCGGCCCTACCCGTGGGGTCGGAGTGCACCGACGGTGGGACCACGACGACCGGTACGACGGTCGTCGCCGCGGGCGGATGACGCGCCCGTGCTTCCCGGGAAGGGGTGGATCGTGGCGACAGCGGCCGAGGTGAGGCAGGCCCACCAGGACATGCTGGAGACGGCGGCACGCCTGGTCGACGAGATCGGTCAGCTGCCCCCCGGGGGCGTGCTCCGCTCCTACTGGCGGGCGGTGCACCTCATGCGCCTCGCCGGCTGTCCCGTTCCCGCGCTCGCGGGCCAGGCCGAGCTGCTCGCGCGCGACC
>NZ_JBFUMD010000427.1:0-3406 GCF_054049555.1 Nocardioides sp. P5_C9_2 | reverse complement strand
CCGTGAGGGTGGTCATCACTGCCCGGCTTCGCTCTGGATCTTGGTGATGATGCCGAGCGGGTCGCCGTCCTCACCGGAGCCGAAGAACTTGTCGTTCGCGACGTCCCAGCCCTCGAAGTCGGTGTCGATGGTCTGCAGCGTGGCCGGGTCCGGGAACGGGTCCGACTCGTCATTGGCGCCCGTCACGTCGATGTCGATGCCGTCGATGACCGGTCGGTAGCCAGTGGCGGCGTACTGCTCCTGGCCGGCCTCGCTCTTCTGGAACTCGAGGAAGTCGGTGGCCGCCTTCGACGCACCCTCCGTCACTGCGCACGGGTTCTCGATGAGGATCGAGGACTCCGGCACGACGTAGTCGAAGTCGGTGCCGGACTGGCGGGCGAGGATCGCCTCGTTCTCGTAGGAGAGCAGGACGTCGCCGGTGCCGCTCGTGAAGGCGGTGGTCGCGTCGCGGCCACTGTCGGGGAGCGCGGCGACGTTGCCGAAGAGGTCGCTCATGTACTTCTCGGCGTCCGCGTCGGAGCCGCCACCGGCGAGTACCGACCCGTAGGCGGCGAGCAGGTTCCACTTGGCCGACCCGGAGGAGGCGGGGTTGGGGGTCACGATGCCCACGCCGTCCTTGGCCAGGTCGTCCCAGCTGTCGATGCCCTTCGGGTTGCCCGTGCGCACGACCATGACGACGATCGAGTCGGTGCAGATGCCCTTGGTGTCGTTGTCCTTCCAGTCCTCGGCGACCAGGCCCGCCTTGACCAGGCGGGTGACGTCGGGCTCGAGCGAAAAGTGCACCTCGTCGGCCTGCTGGCCCGCCTCGACGGCCCGGCTCTGGTCGCCCGAGGCGCCGTACGACGTCTTGAACTCGACGTCCTTGCCGGCGTCGGTGTCGGCGAAGGCCTTGATGACACCGTCGTTGGCCTGCTCCAGGACGGAGTAGCCCACGAGGTTGATGGATTCACCGCTGTCCGGGGTGGCGCCGTCGGAGTCGGACGAGCACGCGGTCAGGGCCAGCATCCCGGTGAGTGAAGCGGCGACCAGCCGCCGGGAGGTCTTGCTGGGGATGTACATGTGAGCTCTCTTTCGCACGCCCGAGATGGACAGTTAGTAAGTAATGTCGCGAAGACTACATGACTTAAAGGGGATTCGCGGAGGTGGTCCGGACGTGTCGCGTGTCACCCGTCGGACCGGTCCACGCAGCGGCGTCCGAGGTCGCCCGCCGAGGCCCCCTACTACAGTGGTCAGCCGGACCACAAGCAGTGAGGCATAGGGGTGACAAGGCCGTGACCAAGCAGGTCAAGCAGCTCGATCGCGTGATCATCAGGTTCGCCGGCGACTCCGGCGACGGCATGCAGCTGACGGGGGACCGCTTCACCCAGGAGTCGGCCGTGTTCGGCAACGACCTCGTGACGCTGCCCAACTTCCCCGCCGAGATCCGCGCACCCCAGGGCACCCTGCCGGGCGTCTCGTCGTTCCAGGTGCACTTCGCCGACCACGACATCCTCACCGCGGGTGACGCTCCGGACGTGCTGGTCGCGATGAACCCCGCCGCACTGCGGGCCAACCTCGGCGACCTGCCGATCGGGGCGACGATCATCGTGGACACCCATGACTTCACCGCCCGCAACCTCGCCAAGGCCGGCTACGACGCCAACCCGCTCGACGGCGACGACCTCGCCGAGTTCGCGGTGCACCGCGTCGACCTGACCGGCATGACGGTCGCGGCCGTGAAGGAGTTCGGCCTCTCGCGCAAGGACGCCTCACGCGCCAAGAACATGTTCGCCCTCGGCCTGCTGTCATGGATGTACGGGCGCCCCACCGAGTCGACGACGTCGTTCCTCGAGCGCCGCTTCGCCAAGGTCCCCGACATCCGCGACGCCAACGTCACGGCGTTCAAGGCGGGCTGGAACTTCGGCGAGACCACCGAGACGTTCATCGTCCGCTACGAGGTGAAGCCGGCCCCGATGGCCGCGGGCACCTACCGCAACATCACCGGCAACCTCGCGCTCGCCTACGGCCTCGTCGCCGGCGGCGTGCAGTCCGGGCTCCAGGTGTTCCTCGGGTCCTACCCGATCACCCCGGCCTCCGACATCCTCCACGAGCTCAGCAAGCACAAGTCCTTCGGCGTGACGACCTTCCAGGCCGAGGACGAGATCGCCGGGGTCGGCGCCGCCATCGGCGCCTCCTTCGCCGGCCAGCTCGGGGTCACCACCACCTCGGGCCCGGGCATCGCGCTCAAGTCCGAGGCCATCGGCCTGGCCGTGATGACCGAGCTGCCGCTCCTCGTCATCGACGTCCAGCGCGGCGGCCCCTCCACCGGTCTGCCCACCAAGACCGAGCAGGCCGACCTGCTGCAGGCGATGTTCGGTCGCAACGGCGAGGCCCCGGTCCCGATCGTGGCCCCGCGCTCGCCCGGCGACTGCTTCGACGCAGCGTTCGAGGCCGCGCGCATCGCCATCACCTACCGCACCCCGGTGATGCTGCTCTCCGACGGCTACCTGGCCAACGGCTCGGAGCCGTGGCGAATCCCCGAGGTCTCCGAGCTGCCGAGGATCGACCCGGACTTCGCGACCGCGCCCAACCACGTCGTCGAGGGCAAGGACGAGGCCGAGTTCTGGCCCTACGAGCGCGACGCCGAGACCCTGGCCCGCCCGTGGGCCATCCCCGGCACCCCCGGGCTCGAGCACCGCATCGGCGGCCTGGAGAAGGGCGACGGGCACGGCAACATCTCCTACGACCCCGCCAACCACGACTACATGGTCCGCACCCGGCAGGCCAAGGTCGACCGGATCGCCGCCTCCCTGCCCCCGCTGGAGGTCGACGACCCCGACGGCGCCGCCAAGGTCCTGGTCCTCGGCTGGGGCTCGACGTACGGCCCCATCGGCGCCGGCGTGCGCCGCGTCCGCAGGGCCGGCTACCAGGTCGCGCAGGCCCACCTGCGCCACCTCAACCCCTTCCCCGCCGACCTCGGCGAGGTCCTGCGACGCTACGACAAGGTGCTGGTCCCCGAGATGAACCTCGGCCAGCTCTCCCTGCTGCTGCGCGCGAAGTACCTCGTCGACGTCGTCGGCTACAACGAGGTCCGCGGCCTGCCGCTCAAGGCCGCCGTGCTGGCCGACGTGATCGGCGGCCTCGTCGCCGAGGCCGAGGGCATCGAGGTCAACCTCGTGCCCGCGGGGACCATCGACGGAGAGGACGGCCTCGCATGAGCACCGACAGCGCCACCGACCTGGGCCTGCCCGGACTGCGGTCCGGCACCGATGGCGTCCCCACGACCGACGAGGCCCAGACGGGCAAGGACTTCACGTCCGACCAGGAGGTCCGCTGGTGCCCGGGCTGCGGCGACTACGCGGTGCCAAGGACTTCACGTCCGACCAGGAGGTCCGCTGGTGCCCGGGCTGCGGCGACTACGCGGTGC
>NZ_JBFUMD010000426.1:0-3412 GCF_054049555.1 Nocardioides sp. P5_C9_2 | reverse complement strand
GGGGCTCTCGGTCTGGGTCGAGGCACCGGTGGAGGGATCGACGGCCTCGTCGTTGTCTGCCTCGTTGCCACAGGCAGCGAGCGTGGAGAGCGCCAGGAGGGCGGCGGTCGCGGGCAGCAGTCGCTTCAGCATGGGTCGGATGGTACTCAGCCGCCGGGTGGACCGGATCGTGTGCCTAGGATGTGCGCGTGAAGCGGGACGGGTTCTTCAAGGTCGACAACGCAGCGGTGCTGGTCACCCTGGCGACCCTGCTGCTCCTGCTGGCGGCGCTGCCGTTGGTGCTGCGTCTCGACGAGTCGATCGATCGGAACCGGCCGATGTACTCCGACCTGTCGCGGATGACGCTCCTGCAGGACGCGAGCCTGCTCGACACCGGCAAGGTCGTGCCGGTGCAGCTCTCCGCCGGCGAGTCGGCGACGATCGGCGCCGTCGACTTCGTCGCCTCCGACGGCGTCTCGATCGTCGTGCGCGGCCACGACGGCGACACGGCGTACTGCATCACCGTCCGCAAYGAGCACGGCGCGGAGTCGGACCAGCACTGCAGCTGACCCGCCGAATCGCCGAATCACCGCCGACTCTTTACCATGGAACCACCTCTCGTCCTCCGTGGCTAAGGAACCCCCCTGTTGAGCCTGCGTGCCTTGTTGCACTCACGTGTCGTCCTGGCGCTCGGGGTCGCGATCAGCGTCGTCGTCCCCGCCGTGACCCTGCCCCGTCTCCCGCACGTCGCCGTGTGGCCGGTGCTGCTCGGCCTCCTGCCGTGGGTCGTCGGGAAGTACGTCCTGTGCCCGCTGCGCTGGCGGGTCCTCACCGACGCCGGGCTGAGCCGGCGCTGGCACATGCGGGCGTACGCCGAGTCCGAGCTCCTGGGACTGCTCACCCCCGGCCACGTCGGCGCCGACGTCTGGCGCCTGCACCGTCTGACGCGCAGCGGTCTGCAGCGCGGTGACGCCCTGGTCAGCGTCGGGACGGACCGGCTCGTCGGCGCGGTGGGCCTGGCCGTGTTCGTGGCGTTCGCCGGGGCAGCCCTCCCGACGCGCATGCTCCTGGTGGCGCTGGGCGTGAGCGCCGCGGCGGTGCTCGGCGCCCTGGTGGTGCGTCGGATCCGGCCCGACTGGCTGCCCAGCAAGCCGCTTCCCCGACCGCGTCAGCTCGCGCACGCGCTGCTGCTCTCGACGGGCTACCAGCTGTCGATCGCCGCGCTCCTCCTGGGGACGGTCGCTGCCACCGGTCAYACAGTCTCCCCGCTCGCCGTCCTGGGCGCCTTCGGGGCCAGCCAGCTCGCCGGCGCCGTGCCGGGGCCCAACGGCGCCAGCCCCCGCGATGCCGCCCTGGTGATGGCACTCGTCGCCCTCGGCGTGCCGTGGATGGCGGCGACCGCTGCGGTGACACTGAAGGCAGCCGTCGCCTGGCTGCCGGCGCTCGCGCTCGGGGGGATCAGCCTGCTGCTCACCCGCCGCGCCCTGCGCGCCGGCGTTGCTGCTGCCCCTCGCCCACTGCCGGCCTGACCGGCGCACCGACCAATTGCCCGGCGTGATCGGGACCATCGACCCCCGCGCGAGGTCCGGGGTCGGGTGACCATGGACGCAGACGAGGGAGTGTCCACACGGGAGCGGGTGCGTCATGCTGCATGCTGCCGAGCGCCTGCCCGGGCGCGACTCGGTGGTGGCACGCCTTCCCTTCGTCCTGTGGCAGACGGCTCTCGTGGTGCTCGCGGTCTTCGTCTACTTCCGGGTCCGCGGGCTCACCGAGGGCTCGTTCGCGACGGCACGTGACCACGCCCTCGACCTGGTCCAGCTCGAGTCGTGGCTCGGTCTCGATGTCGAGGAGGACCTCCAGGACTTCGTCGCTCCCTCCGCGACGGCCCAGGCGGTGGCCAACTGGATCTACATCTGGGGCCACTGGCCGGTCATCATCGTGACCATGATGTGGCTCGTGTGGCGACACCGGGTCGTGTTCGTGCGGCTGCGCAACGCGATGCTGGTGTCCGGCGCCCTCGGCGCGGCGGTGTTCGTGAGCTATCCCGTCGCCCCTCCCCGGCTGGCCGGTCTCGGGATGGTGGACACGGTGAGCGACCAGTCCCGCGCCTACCGCGTCCTGCAGCCGCCCGCCTTCGTCAACCAGTACGCCGCCATGCCCAGCCTGCACTCGGGCTGGGACCTGCTGGTGGGCATGGCCATCTTCGCGGCAGCGACCTCCGTGGCGCTGAAGGTGGTCGGGCTGGTGATGCCCGTCCTGATGGGCCTCGCCGTGGTCGCCACGGCCAACCACTACGTCGTCGACGTCATCGCGGGTGTGACCCTGGCCCTCATCGGCCAGGCGGTCGCGCTCTGGCTGGAGAGACGCAAGGCCCGGGGGAGCGTGGTCTGAGTGCCGGTCCTGGCCATCGCCCACCGGGCCGGCAACTCGCTGGCCGGGCTCCACTCCGCCAACCGCCTGGGGGTGGACGTGATCGAGTGCGACGTCCACGAGTACCGGGGCCGCCTGGAGGTGCGGCACCTCAAGACGGCGGGTCCGCTGCCCCTGCTCTGGGACCGGTGGGAGCTGGCGTCGGCCTCCGCGCCACGGCTGGGCCTCGACGAGCTGCTCCAGGCCGACGAGCACGGCACCACGTTCATGCTCGACATCAAGGGACGCCGGGCTGCGGCTGCGGCGTCGGTGGCGCGGTTCCTCCACCACCGTGGGCACCACGGCACGATCCTCGTGTGCGGTCGCTGGTGGCACTCCGTGGAGACCGTCGCCCAGCTGCCGTTCGTGGAGCCGGTGCTGTCAGCGAGGACCCGCGGGGAGCTGACCCGGCTGCGCCGGCGCCTCGAGGAGGGACCCGCCGTGCACGGCGTCTCGATCCACCGCTCGCTCCTCGACACGGCGGTCGTCGCCGAGCTGCACGACCACGTCCCCCTCGTGATGACGTGGTCGGTCAACGACCTCCGCACCCTCGACGACGTGCTGGCGATGGGGGCGACGGGGATCATCAGTGACGAGCCGGCCGTCCTCGCCGAGCTGCTCAGCCGTCGTTCACCCGGCGGCTGACCGCGTCGCCCACCGTGCAGCTCAGCGGGCCGGTGTGTCCAGCATCGAGGCGAACATCTCGGCGTACTGGATGAGGTGCCGGTCGCCCAGGAACCGGTCCACCACCCGGAGGTGGGCGCCGTGTCCGAGCCGACCCGCGGTGTCGGGGTCGCGCAGCAGCGCGTCGACGGCCCGGGCCATCGCGTCGAGGTCGCCGGGGTCGTCCAGGAGGACCCCGCTGACCCCGTGCTCGACCTGGTCGCGGATGCCGCCGACGGCCGAGGCGACCACGGGGCGGGACTTCCACATGGGTTCGGTGACGGTGAGCCCGAACCCCTCGACGAGGCTCTTCTGCACCACGACGGAGGCGTGGCGCTGCAACGCGTTGACGAGGTGGGCG
>NZ_JBFUMD010000425.1:0-3433 GCF_054049555.1 Nocardioides sp. P5_C9_2 | reverse complement strand
GTCGTAGGTCCCCTGACCGGCGCCCAGCGGGATGTCGTACGGCGTGGTCATGGCGTCTCCTCAGGCGAGGAAGATGCAGAAGGGATGGCCCTCGGGGTCGGCGAAGACGTAGAGCGGCTCGTCCTCGTCGTCGGTGCGGTCCAGCAGCACGGTCGCGCCCAGCCCGAGCGCGCGGGCGTGCTGCGCCGCGAGCTCCTCGGTGCTGGGGACGGTGAGGTCGAGGTGGAGCTGCATCGGCACGTCCTGGCTCGGCCAGGTGGTGCGGGCCTGCTCGGCAACCTGCTGGAAGGCGAGCACGCGGCCACCTCCGGGGTCGGTCAGCACCAGCCAGTCGAGGTCGTCGGCACCGGTGTCCGCGGGCACCTCGTCCCCGGGTCGGTAGACCAGCCCCAGCAGCTCGCGCCAGAACTCGGCCTCGCGGCGCACGTCGACCGCGTCGAGGACGGTGTGCAGGAGCTGCGGGTGCGCCATCAGTAGAGCCCCTTGCCGTAGTTGTCGGGCCGGTAGTAGTCGTCGAGGTCCTCCAGCGTGCGCGGCGAGTGCTCCAGCTCGCGGGCGATGACCGCCCGCCGGGGCAGCGCCTCCGGCTCCCACGACTCCGGGTCCCACAGCCCGGAGCGCAGGAAGGCCTTCGCGCAGTGGAAGAAGACGGTCTCGATGTCGACCTCGAGGGCGAGCACCGGCCGCTTCCCCCGGACGGCCATGGCGTCGAAGTACGCCGCGTCGTCGACGAGCCGGGCACGCCCGTTGATGCGCAGCGTGTCACCCCGTCCGGGAACGAAGAAGGTGAGGCCGACGTGCGGGTTGGCGAGCACGTTGCGGTAGCCGTCGACCCGGCGGTTGCCCGGCCGCTCGGCGATCGCGACGGTGCGGTCGTCGACGACCTGCACGAGCCGGCCGGACGGGTCCCCCTTGGGGCTCGCGTCGCACCGACCCTCCGCGTCGGACGTCGCCAGCACGCAGAACGGCGTCGCGGCCAGCCACGCACGGTCGATGTCGGTGAGCACGCCGCGCTCCTTGGTCACCGCCAGCCCGCTCGGCTGCCCGACGATCGCCTCGAGCTGGTCGACGCTGGTGATCTCCATGGGGCCGAGACTAGGACGCCAGCGACCCGTCGCGCACGGTGAGCCTGCCGGCGTACAGGGTGTGCACGACCTTCGAGGCGAGCGCGCGACCGTGCCACGGGTTGTTGCGCGAGAGCGAGACCGACGCGGCGCGGTCGACGGTCACCGTCGCCGCCGGGTCGACCAGCGTGAGGTGCGCCGGCATCCCGACAGCGAGCGAACCGTGGTCGGCCAGCCCGGCGATGCGGGCCGGCGTCGTCGACATGACCTGCGCGACCCGCGCCCAGGACAGGTCCGGGAGCGCGGTGCGGACGACGCCCAGCGCGGTCTCCAGCCCGAGCATCCCGAAGGCGGCGTCGGTGAACGCGTGCTCCTTGTCGTGGCGGGCGTGCGGGGCGTGGTCGGTGGCGACGGCATCGATGGTGCCGTCGGCGAGCGCCTCCCGCAGCGCGTCGACGTCCTCCTGGGGGCGCAGCGGCGGGTTGACCTTGTACGTCGGGTCGTAGCCGGTGAGCAGGTCGGTGGTGAGCAGGAGGTGGTGCGGTGTCACCTCCGCGGTGACGTCGATGCCCTGGGCCTTGGCCCAGCGCAGCACCTCCACCGAGCCGGCCGTCGAGACGTGCGCGACGTGGACCCGCGAGCCGGTGTGCCGGGCCAGCATCACGTCGCGGGCCACGACGACCTCCTCGGCGATGCCGGGCCAGCCGGGCAGGCCGAGACGCCCGGACAGCTCGCCCTCGTGGCAGCAGGAGGCGGGTCCGGCGAGCGTCGGGTCCTGCGCGTGCTGGGAGACCACGCCGCCGAACGCCTTGACGTACTCCAGCGCGCGTCGCATCACGCGGGCGTCGTGGACGCACTTCCCGTCGTCGGAGAAGACCCGGACCCGTGCGCGCGACCGCGCCATCAGGCCCAGCTCGGCGAGCTCCTCGCCGCCGAGGCCCCGGGTGACCGCGCCGACGGGCTGGACGTGGACGATCCCGGCCTCGCGGCCCAGGTCGAGGACCCGGAGGGCCGCCTCGGCGGTGTCGGTCACCGGCGAGGTGTTGGCCATCGCCAGCACGGCCGTGTAGCCGCCGACCGCGGCGGCGCGCGAGCCGGTGAGGATCGTCTCGGCGTCCTCGCGGCCGGGCTCGCGCAGGTGCGTATGCAGGTCGACGAGGCCCGGCAGCGCGACGAGGCCGTCGGCGTCGAGGACCTCGGCCCCCGCCGGCGCCTCGTCGACCAGCAGGCCCGCGTCGTCGACGTACAGGTCTCCGGTCCTCTCGCCCAGCAGCGAGGCGCCGGTGATCACGAGCGACATCAGGAATCCTCTCCGGCAAGCAGGTGGTAGAGCACGGCCATCCGGACGGCCAGGCCGCCGGAGACCTGCTCCAGGACGACCGACTGGGCGGCGTCCGCGGCGTCGGCGGCGATCTCGAGGCCGCGGTTCATCGGGCCGGGGTGGCAGATCGGGGCGTCCGGCTTGAGGGTCGCGAGCCGGTCGCGGGTGAGGCCGTAGCCGACCGTGTACTCGCGGGCACTCGGGAAGTAGCCGCCGGACATCCGCTCGCGCTGGACGCGCAGCATCATCACCGCGTCGGCGTCCGGCAGCACGGAGTCCACGTCGTACGACGTCTCGAAGCCGGCCGCCGCGGACCACGCGTCGATGCCGCTGGGCATCAGGGTCGGGGGTGCGACGACCGTGACCCGGGCGCCGAGCTTGGTCAGGCACAGCACGTTGGAGCGGAAGACCCGGCTGTGGGTCAGGTCGCCCACCATCACGACGTGGCGTCCCTCGAGCGAGCCGAGGCGGCGCTGCAGGGTGTAGGCGTCGAGCAGCGCCTGGGTGGGGTGCTCGTGCATCCCGTCACCGGCGTTGATGACGGTGGCGTCGACCCACTGGCTGACCTGGTGGGCGGCCCCGGAGGCGGGGTGGCGGATCACCAGGCCGTCCACGCCCATCGCGCAGACGGTGAGGACGGTGTCGCGCAGGCTCTCGCCCTTGGACGCGCTGGAGCCCTTGGCGGAGATGTTGATGACGTCGGCCGAGAGCCACTTGCCGGCGATCTCGAAGCTCGAGCGGGTGCGCGTCGAGTCCTCGAAGAACATGTTGATCACCGTGCGCCCGCGCAGTGCGGGCAGCTTCTTGACCTCGCGGCGCTGCACGTCGTGCATGTCGGCGGCGGTCTCGAAGATCTCCGCGATCGCGTCGACGGAGAGGTCGTCGATGGAGAGCAGGTGCCTCATGCGATGGTCACCTCGTCCAGGTCGTCGACCTCGGCCAGGCGCACGCTGACGCGCTCGCTGCGGGCGCTGGGGAGGTTCTTGCCGACGTGGTCGGCGCGGATGGGCAGCTCGCGGTGGCCGCGGTCGACCAGCACGGCCAGGAG
>NZ_JBFUMD010000424.1:0-3438 GCF_054049555.1 Nocardioides sp. P5_C9_2 | reverse complement strand
CCGATCACCAGCATCATGGGCTACCTCGAGCTCCTCGAGGACGGTGGGTTCGGCGAGCTGACCGCGGAGCAGCGGGCCGCCGTCGGCCGCATCGACACCAACAGCCGTCGCCTGCTGCTGCTCATCGACGACCTGCTCGTRCTGTCGCGCGTGCAGGACCGGGGTCTGGAGAACCACCACGTGGAGCTCGACCTGCGCAGCGTCGTGGAGGCCGCCCACGAGGTCGTCGCCCCGGTCGCCGAGCGGGCGGGCGTGGAGTTCTCCTACGACGTGCCCGACGAGGCGGTGCCCTACGTCGGCGACGTCGACCAGCTGGAGCGGGTGCTGGTCAACCTGATGGGCAACGCGGTCAAGTTCAGCCCGGACGGCGGCACGGTCCGCACCCGCCTCGTCCCCGCCCACCGCGAGGTGCGGCTGACGGTCAGCGACACGGGCATGGGCATCCCGGCCGACGAGCAGGTCCGGCTGTTCACCCGATTCTTCCGCTCGTCGTCGGCGCGCGGCCGGGCGATCCAGGGCAGCGGCCTGGGCCTCTCGATCGCCAAGGCGATCGTGGAGCGGCACGGGGGCACCATCACGGTCGAGTCCGACCCCGGCGCGGGCACCGAGTTCACCGTCCGGCTGCCCGCCTGAGCGTCCGGGGGCCCGGACACGCACGAAGCCCCGGCGCAGAGCGCCGGGGCTTCGGGACCTGGGGTGAGTAACGGGACTTGAACCCGCGACATCCGCCACCACAAGGCGGCGCTCTACCAGCTGAGCTATACCCACCATGTTGCTCGCCACGATCGGTGACCGGCGAGAACGATGAGAAGTGTAGGGCAATCAGGTGCCGGTCCCGGAATCGGGGGAGTCGCCCGTCAGTCCGGTGATCGACCCCGCGTGACGGGCCGCGATCTCGCGGGCTCCGGTGCTGTCGAGACCGGGCTGCGGGACGAAGACCGCCTCCCGGTAGTAGCGCAGCTCCTCGATGCTCTCCTGGATGTCGGCCAGGGCCCGGTGGTTGCCGCGCTTGGCCGGCGCCGCGAAGTACGTGCGCGGGTACCAGCGACGGGCGAGCTCCTTGATCGAGGAGACGTCGACGTTGCGGTAGTGCAGGAAGCCCTCGAGCGCGGGCATGTCCCGGGCGAGGAAGGAACGGTCGGTGGCCACCGTGTTGCCGCCCAGCGGCGGGCGGCTGCCGTCGGGGCAGTGCTCCTTGATGTAGGCGAGGACCTGCTCCTCGGCCTCGGCCATCGTCATCCCGGACTCGAGCTCGTGGATGAGGCCGGACGTCTCGTGCATCGTGCGGACGAACTCCACCATCTGGTCGAGCGCCTCCGGCGGGGGCTTGATGATGACGTCGATGCCCTCCCCGATCACGTTGAGGTCGAAGTCGGTGACCAGGGCCGCCACCTCGATCAGGGCGTCTGCCTCGAGGTCGAGGCCGGTCATCTCACAGTCGATCCACACCAGTCGCTCGTTCACAGGCAGTCACACTACTCACGCGTCGCGCGGGCGCCTGCTCTCAGGGACGGTTCAGGCACGCCGCCTAGGGTCGGGGACGTGAAGGACTGGATCGGGCTCGTCGCACGGCTGGTCACGGGCGGCGTCTGGATCGCCGCCGGCCTGCTGAAGCTGCCCGACCCCGCGGGAAGCGTGCGGGCCGTCCGGGCCTACGACCTGCTGCCGGAGTCGGTCGTCCCGACGATCGGCCACGTCCTGCCGATCCTCGAGGTCGTCGTCGGCCTGTGCCTGGTGCTCGGACTGCTGACCCGGGCGATGGCCGTGGTGTCGGCCCTGCTGTTCGTCGCCTTCATCATCGGGATCGCCTCCGCCTGGGCACGCGGGCTGCAGATCGAGTGCGGCTGCTTCGGCGGTGGCGGCGAGCTCGCGGGCGCCTCGTCGAAGTATCCCGGCGAGATCGCCCGGGACGTGGGCCTGCTGCTGGCCTCGTCGTGGCTCGTCGTACGACCGCGGTCCCGGTGGTCGCTGGACACACTCATCTCCCCGACCCGCTCGGGGACGTCGCACGAAGATCTGGAGAGGGAACTCGATGTCGAAGCGCAACAAGGCCGCTGAACGCACCGCCAGGGCTGCTGCCCTGCGGGCGGAGCAGGAGCGTCAGGAGCGGCTGCGCCGCAACCTGACGATCGGGGCGGTGGTGCTGGGGATCGTCATCATCATCGGCGGTGGCTTCTTCATCCAGAGCCAGCGCGACTCGACGGGCAACGACGCGGCCGCTCCCGCCGGGGTCACCGCCGAGTACGGCGTCGTCGCCGGCGAGAAGGGCGCGGCGCACGAGGTCGTGATCTACGAGGACTTCCTGTGCCCGGTCTGCGGTGAGCTGGAGTCCCAGGCCGGTGACGCACTGACCGCGGCCGTCGAGGACGGCAGCGCCCGCGTCGAGTACCGCCCGGTCAACTTCCTGAGCCGCTTCGGTGACTTCTCGATGGACGCGGCCAACGCCTACGCGGTCGTGCTCGACGCCGAGGGGCCGGAGGTCGCGAAGGCGTTCCACGACGCGGTGTACGCCGACCAGCCGTCCGAGGAGGCCGACGAGTTCCCCGGCAGCGCCTGGCTGATCGACAAGGCCGTCGCGGCGGGCGCCTCCGAGGAGGCCGTCAAGGCCGGCATCGAGGGCGGCACCTTCGAGGGCTGGGTCGACAACGCGACGGGCGCCGCCTCCGAGGCCGGGGTCAACGGCACCCCGACCGTGCTGCTCGACGGCGAGCCGGTTCCCGGCGCGACCATCGACGAGGTCGCCGCCAACCTGGTGGCCGGGCTCCAGTGATTCGGCGCCGGTGACCCCTCGCTGCCAGACTCCGGCGCGTGAGCCTGACTGACTTCATCGCCGGCCTGCCCAAGGCCGAGCTGCACGTCCACCACGTCGGGTCCGCGTCGCCGCGGATCGTCGCCGAGCTGGCCGCGCGCCACCCCGCCGCAGGGGTCCCCACCGACCCCGAGGCGTTGCGCGAGTTCTTCGAGTTCCGCGACTTCGCACACTTCATCGACGTCTACCTCGCCGTCGTGGACCTGGTCCGCACCCCCGAGGACGTGCGGATGCTCACCTACGAGGTGGCCCGCGAGATGGCCCTCGAGCAGCGCCTGCGGTACGCCGAGCTCACCTGCACGCCGTACACCTCGGTCGTGCGTGGCATCGCGATCGAGGCCTACACCGAGGCCATCGAGGACGCCCGGGTCGCCGCGGAGCGCGACTTCGGGCTGGTGATGCGCTGGATCTACGACATCCCCGGCGAGAGCGGAGTCCCGGCCGCCGACGCGACGCTGTCCTACGCGCTCGACCACGGCCCGGACGCGCTCGTCGGCTTCGGTCTCGGCGGGCCCGAGATCGGGGTGCCACGCCCGCAGTTCCAGCCGCACTTCGCCGCCGCCCGGGCCGCCGGGCTGCGCTCGGTCCCGCACGCGGGGGAGACCACCGGACCGGAGACCGTCTGGGAC
>NZ_JBFUMD010000423.1:0-3441 GCF_054049555.1 Nocardioides sp. P5_C9_2 | reverse complement strand
GTGGCCGGCCTCCGTCCCGCGCTCGAGGACGTGGGTGGCGGTCACGAGCCGGTGACCGCCTCGACGACCTTCGGGATGAAGGTGTCGATGATGACCGGGATCGAGAGCGGGGTCGGGTTGGTGGAGGCCATCGCGACCTCCTTGCTCGACTCGGCGTAGAAGTGGCCGGACGCGATCGCGGGGATCTGGCCGAGCAGGTCGTCCTCGACGAAGGTCTCGGCGTCGCCGGGCTTCTCCACCCAGGTGAGCAGCACGTCGGAGTCGAGCTCGGAGGCCCGCTCGGCCGAGACGGTGCCGTAGAACTCGCCCTCCTCGATCGCGCCGGCGACCGCGGGGGCGTCCACCATGCCGAAGTCCCTCAGCAGGGCGACCCGCGGGTCCGCGGGGGCGTAGATGCCGACGGTCGAGAGGTCGGCCGGGGTGAGGTAGCCGTAGATGAGGGAGGCGCCGTCGAGCTCGGGGTTGTCCTCCCTCGCCGCGTCGATGGCCGTCTCGGCCTCGTCCTCGACCTGCTCGGCGAGGTCGCTGCGACCGAGGGCCTCGCCGACCATCTCCAGGGAGGTCTGCCACGGCGTCGTCCACGGGAACTCCGGGTAGGCCACGACCGGGGCGATCTTGCTGAGCTTGACGTACTCCGCCTCGGTGATGCCGGAGTTGGTCGCCAGGATGATGTCGGGCTCCAGCTGGGCCACCTCGTCGATCGGGGCGCCGTCGGAGTCGTCGTACCGGACGGGCGCCTCGGTGCCGGCCTCGTCGAGCGCCGCGTCGAACCAGTCGGACGAGCCGGCCTCGTTGCCGCCCCAGGTGAGCCTGGTGGCGCCCACGGGGACGACCCCGAGGGCCAGCGCGTGGTCCTGGTCGGTCCAGCCGAGGGTGGCGACCCGGGTCGGCTCCTCCTCGATCGTCGTCTCACCGAAGGCGTGCTCGATGGTGACCGGGAAGGCGTCGGCCTCGGCCGAGGTGGCGGCGGTCGGCTCGCCGGCCGTCGCGTCGATCGACGTCGAGCCGGTGCTGCACCCGCTCAGCAGCGCGGCGGCCAGGCCGATCGTGGTGGCGGCGGCCGAGGCGCGCAGGGAGGCACGGTTCATGGGGGACTCCATCTAGTGAGGCTTGCCTAATTGAGGCAACCCTAACTTAGGTTCCCCTTACTTCAGTTGAGGGGTCCGTTCGAGGCGGTCGTCGGCCTTCCACGCCGCGCCGGCGAGAGCGACGAAGAGGACCGCGACGCCGAGGCAGGCGAGCGCCACCGCGGCGTACCCCCGCTCCTCGACGTCGAGGAACGGGTAGGGGTAGAAGCCGGTGACGGCTCCGCGGACGAGGGTGTAGGCGAGCCAGGCGATCGGGAAGACCAGGCTGGCCAGGACGTCGCTGCGCCGGACCCGTCCCCGAGGTCCGCACGCCACCCAGCCGATCACGGCCAGCAGCGGTACGACGACGTGGAGCAGCTTGTCGGCGACGTAGTCGGCGCCGGACAGGTCGAGGATCGGGCGCAGCAGGAACCAGTGCACGACCCCGGTCACGGTGATGGCCACCAGCGAGGTCAGCCGGAGCACCCGCCAGGCAGTCGCGTCGGTGTCACGTCCGAGAGCGAGCGTCCAGGTCACGACGGCGACCAGGATGTTGGACAGGATCGTGAAGTAGCCGACGAAGCGCACCAGCCGCTCCCCCAGCGCCGGTGGATCGACGTCGTCGAGGACGGCGTTGCCCTGCCAGACCAGCACCAGCTGGAAGAGCACGGCCGCGGTCGCGACCAGCGCCGTGACGAGGTGCCACCCGCGGGCGCGGTCCATCAGATCGGGGTGCGGTGGAAACCCTGGAACGAGCGGCTCGGAGTCGGGCCGCGCTGGCCCTGGTAGCGGGAGCCGTACTTCTCCGAGCCGTAGGGGTGCTCGCTCGGCGAGGTGAGCCGGAAGAAGCAGAACTGGCCGATCTTCATGCCCGGGTAGAGCTTGATCGGCAGGGTCGCGACGTTGGCCAGCTCGAGGGTGACGTGGCCGCTGAAGCCCGGGTCCACGAAGCCGGCGGTGGCGTGGGTGAGCAGCCCCAGGCGGCCCAGCGAGCTCTTGCCCTCGACGCGCGCGGCGATGTCGGCGGGCAGGCTGACGACCTCGTACGTCGACCCGAGGACGAACTCTCCCGGGTGCAGGATGAAGGGGTCGTCGCCCTCCGGCTCCACCTCGCGGGTGAGGTCGGACTGGTCCGCGGCGGGGTCGATGTGCGGGTACTTGTGGTTCTCGAAGACCCGGAAGAAGCGGTCGAGGCGCACGTCGATGCTCGAGGGCTGGAGCATCTCGGGGTCCCACGGGTCGAGGGCGATCCGCCCCTGGTCGATCTCGGCGAGGATGTCGCGGTCGGAGAGCAGCACGGGGGCAGCCTAGTGACCCGGCCCCCTCGACCGCCGGGGACGAGGAGATCTGGACAATGACCGGGTGACCTTCCACCGCTTCGTCGCCCTGGGCGACTCGTTCACCGAGGGCGTCGGCGATCCCGACCCGTCCCGTCCCAACGGCCTGCGCGGGTGGGCCGACCGGGTGGCCGAGGTGCTCGCCACCCGCACCGACGACTTCGGCTACGCCAACCTGGCGATCCGCGGCCGCAAGCTGCCGGCCATCCTCGACGAGCAGCTCGAGCCCGCGCTGGCGCTGGCGCCCGACCTGATCACGATCCACGGGGGCGGCAACGACATCCTGCGCCCGCGCATCGACGTCGACGCCCTCGTCGCGGCGTACGACGACGCCATCGGCCGCCTCGTGGCCAGCGGCGCCCACGTGGCGATGTTCACCGTGTTCGACCCGGGGCCGACCGGGGTCTTCGCCGCCATGCGCGGCCGGTTCGCGCTGTTCAACGAGGGGGTGCGCGAGATCGCCGACCGGCACGACGTCACCCTCGTCGACATGTGGCGGATGCGCGACGCGGACCTCTCGCTGATCATGGACACCGACCGGATGCACCTCAACGCCCACGGTCACGAGGACATGGCCCGACGTGTGCTCGACGCGCTCGAGGTCGAGCACGACCTGAAGCCCGTCACCCCCGACCCGCGTCCGCTCCTCGGTCGGCGCGACCAGGCCATCGAGCACGCGCGGTGGACCCGCGAGTTCCTCGGGCCCTGGATCCACCGGCGGCTCACCGGCCGTTCCTCGGGCGACACGATCTCCCCCAAGCGTCCGACCCTGGCGCCGGTCGACTGACGGCGACGCGCCGGTCGTCGGGTCGGCCTCCAGGTCGGGTACGATTCCGGCGCATCCTGCGGATGTAGCTCAGTTGGTAGAGCGCGACCTTCCCAAGGTCGATGTCGCGAGTTCGAGTCTCGTCATCCGCTCCATCCAGTTCATCTGTTCCATCCATGGCCAAGGCCCCGCCCGGATCTCGATTCCGGCGGGGCCTTCGGCCATTTCCGGGGCCTTCGGCCATTTGCGAGGTAGTCCGTGACGTTCGGCC
>NZ_JBFUMD010000422.1:0-3461 GCF_054049555.1 Nocardioides sp. P5_C9_2 | reverse complement strand
CGGCAACATCGGCTCCAAGGTGACCATGAAGTACCCCGCGATCTACCTGATGGGCGAGCACGCCAAGGGCGAGACGCTCTCCATCGCGTTCGCGGGCGAGGGCCAGCACCAGGACGCCGGCGCCAAGATGGTGCACGCCGCGCCCCACACGTCGAGCTCGATCCTGAGCAAGTCGGTGGCGCGAGGCGGTGGCCGCACGTCGTACCGCGGCCTCATCCAGATCAACGAGGGCGCCCACGGCTCCAAGTCCAACGTGCTGTGCGACGCGCTGCTCGTCGACCAGATCTCGCGCTCCGACACCTACCCGTACRTCGACATCCGCGAGGACGACGTGTCGATGGGTCACGAGGCGAGCGTCTCCAAGGTCTCCGACGACCAGCTCTTCTACCTGATGTCGCGCGGCATGGAGCAGGACGAGGCGATGGCCATGATCGTCCGCGGCTTCGTCGAGCCCATCGCCAAGGAGCTCCCGATGGAGTACGCCCTCGAGCTCAACCGCCTGATCGAGCTGCAGATGGAGGGTGCGGTCGGCTGATCCTCCCCGGATCGGCACCGCCCGCCCCACCCGTTGCCGTTCCCCCGGGCGACGTACCTGGTCTCTGGAAAGAAAGAGAAGTAGTGACTGTCACGGATTCCGTTCGCTCCGCCCTCGAGGTGGACAAGGTCGAGAGCCACCTGCACCCCGCAGGCTCCTTCGACGTCGTCGACCACGTGGTGCCCACCGGCCGCGAGGAGATCTGGCGCTTCACCCCGCTCAAGCGGCTCAAGGGCCTGCACGCGGACGCCGCCTTCATGCCGAGCGCCACGGCCTGCACCTGGAACACCCCGACCGGGGTGCGCGTCGAGGGTGTCGACGGCGACGAGGCCCGCGCGCTCCGTGGGGTGAGTGGCCTGGTGCCCAACACCCGCTTCGCGGCGCGGGTCCTGGCCGAGGTTCCCTCGACCCTGCTCGTGGACGTCCCGGCCGACGCCGACGTGGCCGAGCCCGTGGTCGTCGACCTCGTCGGGTCGGACGCGGGCGTCACCGAGGCGGGCCACGTCGTGCTCCGCTTCGGCAACCACTCGCGCGCGACGGTCGTGCTCAACCACACCGGCCACTCCTCGATGGCCCAGGTCGTCGAGGTCGTCGTGGGCGACGGCGCCCAGGCGTCGGTCATCTCCCTGCAGGACTGGGAGGACGACGCCGTCCACCTGACCCACCACGAGACGCGGGTGGGTCGCGACGCGACGTACAAGCATGTCGCGGTGAGTTTCGGCGGCGACGTCGTGCGGATGGACACCAACGTGTCCTACGCCGGTCCCGGCGGCTCCGCGGAGCTGCTCGGCCTCTACTTCGCCGATGCCGGCCAGCACATCGAGCACCGGCTCTTCGCCGACCACGACGCCCCGCGCACCAAGAGCAACGTCCTCTACAAGGGCGCGCTCCAGGGCCAGGGCGCGCACACCGTGTGGGTCGGCAACGTGCTGATCCGCAAGGTCGCCGAGGGCATCGAGACCTACGAGGAGAACCGCAACCTCGTGCTCAGCGACGGCTGCCAGGCCGACTCGGTCCCCAACCTGGAGATCGAGACCGGCGAGATCGCCGGAGCCGGCCACGCCAGCGCGACCGCCCGCTTCGACGACGAGCAGCTCTTCTACCTGCGCGCGCGCGGCATCGACGACAAGGAGGCCCGCCGCCTGGTCGTGCACGGCTTCTTCAACGACCTGATCCGCAAGATCGGCGTGCCGTCCATCGAGGACCGGCTGATGGGCACCGTCGAGGCCGAGCTGGCCAAGAACGTGCTCAAGGACCTCTGATGGCCTTCCTCCGCGCCTGCTCGCTCGACGAGGTCCCCACCGACGAGGCCCTCGGGGTCACCCTCGACGGGTACGACGTCGCCGTGGCCCGCGACGGCGACGAGATCTTCGCGATCGAGGACCAGTGCTCGCACGCCGCCGTCGCCCTGAGCGAGGGCGAGGTCGCCGACTGCACGGTCGAGTGCTGGCTGCACGGCTCGCGCTTCGACCTCCGCACCGGCAAGCCAATCGGGCTGCCGGCCACCGAACCCGTAGCAACCTTCCCCGTCGAGGTCCGCGACACCGACGTGTACGTCGACACCACCACCACCCTGAACGGAGTCACCCCCGCATGAGCAAGCTCGAGATCAACGACCTCCAGGTCTCCGTCGACACCGAGGACGGCCCCAAGCAGATCCTCAAGGGCGTCACGCTGACGATCGACGACGGCGAGACCCACGCGATCATGGGCCCCAACGGGTCGGGCAAGTCCACGCTGGCCTACTCCATCGCCGGCCACCCGAAGTACACGATCACGGGCGGCACCGTCACCCTCGACGGCCGGGACGTCCTCGCGATGTCCGTCGACGAGCGCGCCCGCGCGGGCCTCTTCCTGGCCATGCAGTACCCGGTCGAGGTCCCCGGCGTCTCGGTGTCCAACTTCCTGCGCACCGCCAAGACCGCGATCGACGGCGAGGCCCCCAAGCTCCGCACGTGGGTGAAGGACGTCAACGCGGCGCTCCAGCAGCTCGACCTGGACCCGACCTTCGGCACCCGCAACGTCAACGAGGGCTTCTCCGGCGGTGAGAAGAAGCGCCACGAGATCGCCCAGCTCGAGCTGCTGAACCCGAAGGTCGCGATCCTCGACGAGACCGACTCCGGCCTCGACATCGACGCGCTCAAGACGGTCAGCGAGGGCGTCAACCGCTTCCGCTCGCAGGAGGGCAAGGGAGTCCTGCTGATCACCCACTACACCCGGATCCTGCGCTACATCACGCCCGACTTCGTGCACGTCTTCGTCGACGGCCGGATCGCCGAGCAGGGCGGGCCCGAGCTGGCCGACCAGCTTGAGGCCGAGGGCTACGACAAGTACACCAAGGCTGCGTCGGTCTGAGCGACCGCCTGCACCCCACGACGGACGACGAGAGGAGACGAGCGATGAGCATCCCGGGACTGCTTCCCGAGCTGGAGGTCATCCGCAAGGACTTCCCGATCCTCGAGCGCGTGCTCGACGGCGGGCACCCGCTGGTCTACCTCGACAGCGCCAACACCTCGCAGAAGCCGCAGGTCGTCATCGACACGATGGTCGACCACCTCGAGCACCACAACGCCAACGTCGCCCGCGCCATGCACCAGCTGGGCGCGGAGTCGTCGGAGGCGTTCGAGGCCGGCCGGGACCGGGTGGCGGCGTTCATCAACGCGCCGAGCCGCGACGAGGTGATCTTCACCAAGAACGCCTCGGAGGCGCTCAACCTGGTCGCCAACACGCTCGCGTGGCGCGGTGACCTGCAGGTCGGCGAGGGCGACGAGGTCGTCATCACCGAGATGGAGCACCACTCCAACATCGTGCCGTGGCAGCTCCTCACCGAGCGCACGGGTGCGACCCTGCGGTGGTTCGGGCTGACCGACGACGGCCGGCTCGACCTGTCGAACATCGACGAGCTCATCACCGAGCGCACCAAGGT
>NZ_JBFUMD010000421.1:0-3463 GCF_054049555.1 Nocardioides sp. P5_C9_2 | reverse complement strand
GTCCATGGAGGCACATCCCGGCGCCAGCAGCACGGTGTCGCCCTCGCGGGCGAGCCGGGCTGCCGCGTCGACGACGCGCTCCATCGGTTCCCCAGTCTCCCCGTCGCCGATCTCGATGACGGGCACATCGGGGGCGTGTCGCGAAAGGGCGGCAGCGATGACGTGGCGGTCCGCCCCGAGCAGCACGACGCCGCGCAGCCGACCCCGCACGGCCTGCACGAGGTCGTCGAAGCGGGCGCCCTTGGCCAGCCCACCGGCGATCCAGACCACCGGGTCGTAGGCCTGCAGCGAGGACTGGGCGGCGTGGGGGTTGGTGGCCTTGGAGTCGTCGACCCAGGTCACCTCGGCGTGCTCGGCGACGTGGGCGATGCGGTGGCCGTCGGGGCGGAAGGCCCGCAGCCCGTCGCGGACGGCCTCCTGGGAGACCCCGTGCGACCGGGCCAGGGCCGCGGCCGCAAGGGCGTTGGCGACGAAGTGCGGGGCCGGCGACGCGAGGTCGGCGATCGTGCACAGCTCGGCGGCGCTGGTCGCGCGCTCCTCGATGAAGGCCCGGTCGGCGAGGATGTCCTCCACGACGCCGACCATGCCGATCGACGGCATGCCGAGGGTGAAGCCGATGGCCCTGGCCCCCTCCCGCACGTCGGCGGCCGCCACCAGGCGCTCGGTCTCGGGGTCCGCGACGTTGTAGACGCAGGCGCTGCCGACGCGCTCGAAGATCCGGCCCTTGTCGGCGGCGTAGTCGCCCATGCCGCCGGGGTACCAGTCGAGGTGGTCCGGCGCGACGTTGAGCACGGCGGCCGACTCCGCGGCCATCGAGTGCGTGTAGTGGAGCTGGAAGCTGGACAGCTCGACGGCGAAGACGTCGTACGGCTCGGGGTCCATGACCGCCTCGACGATCGGGCGACCGACGTTGCCGACGCAGGCGCTGCGCAGCCCGGCGGCCCGCAGGATCGAGTCGAGCATCTGCACGGTGGTGGTCTTGCCGTTGGTGCCGGTCACGGCCAGCCAGGGCGCGGCCCGCCCGGAGTCGTCGGTGTCGCGCAGGCGCCACGCCAGCTCGACCTCACCCCACACCGGTACGCCGCGGGCCGCGGCCTGGGCGAGCAGCGGCGCGTCGGGACGCCACCCGGGCGACGTGACGAGCAGGTCGACGTCGTCGGGCAGCGTGGCGGTGGCTCCCGCCTCGAGGCGGATGTGCCCCCCGAGGCTCTCCAGGAGGGTGGCCTTCTCGGCCTTCTCGTCGCTGGTGGCCTCGTCGAGCGCGGTGACGTCGGCACCGAGGAAGAGCAGGTTGTCGGCGGCGGCGAAGCCGGACACGCCGAAGCCCGCCACGACGGCGCGCACACCGTCCCAGGGGGTACGTCGTCCCAGCGACTCCAGGTCGGGCCTGCTCATGGGTGCCTCATCCGATGCCGGCGACCCATTCGGCGTAGAAGAGGCCGATGCCGACGGCGACGCACAGGCCGGTGATGATCCAGAAGCGGATCACGATGGTGATCTGCTCCCAGCCGAGCATCTCGAAGTGGTGGTGCAGGGGCGTCATCCGGAACACCCGGTGGCCCGGCTGGACCCGGAAGACCGAGCGGAACAGCCCGCTGGCGCGGCTCACCTTGAACACCGAGACCTGGATCATCACCGACAGGGTTACGGCGACGAAGAGCCCGCCGATGATGACGAGCAGCAGCTCGGTGCGGGTCATGATCGCGAAGCCGGCCATGGCGCCGCCGAGCGCGAGGGAGCCGGTGTCGCCCATGAAGATCTGGGCCGGGGAGGCGTTCCACCACAGGAACCCGAAGCAGGCACCGGTGATCGCGGCGGCGATGACGGCGAGGTCGAGCGGGTCGCGGACCTCGTAGCACTTGGCTCCGGCCTCGAGGGCGCAGGACTGGGAGTTCTGCCAGATGTTGACCAGCGTGTAGGCGGCGAAGACCAGGATGCTGCACCCCGTGGCCAGGCCGTCGAGKCCGTCGGTGAGGTTGACCGCGTTGCTGAAGCCGGTCACGAAGAACCAGATGAGGACGATGACCACGACGCTCGGCAGCGCGAACGCCTCGTAGTCGCGGATGAAGGAGATGTGGTCCGACGCCGGCCGCAGGCCGCGCTCGTCCTCCAGCGCGGGCGAGAGGGCGAGGACGCCGAAGATGACCGCGACCAGGGTCTGCCCGATCATCTTCGCGCGGCTGCGCAGGCCGAGGTTGCGCTGCCGGCTGATCTTGATGAAGTCGTCGAGGAACCCCACCGTGCCGAGGCCGACGAAGAGGAACAGCAGCAGCATCGCGGAGGCCGACGGCGTCTGCAGGGTGATCAGCTTGGCCGCGAAGTAGCCCACGACGGTGGCCGCGATGATCACGAGGCCGCCCATGGTGGGCGTGCCGCGCTTGGTGTGGTGGGTGGTCGGCCCGTCGTCGCGGATCTCCTGGCCGTAGCCCCGACGGGCCAGCACCTTGATCGCGGAGCGCGTGCCGATCAGCGAGATCAGCAGCGAGAGCCCGCCACCGAGCAGGATCGCTCTCATGTGCTGCTCCCTTCGGTGCCACCCGGATCGGCGGCCAACAGTCCTTCGACGACGACTTCGAGCGCCGCACCCCGCGATGCCTTCACCAGGACGACATCGGCAGCCGAGACATTCTCCCGCAACCAGAGCACTGCCTCGTCACGCCCCGCCGTGATGATCGCCTCACTGCCGAATCCGGCGGCCAGGCCCGCGGCCGCGGCACCGACCGTGACGAGGACGTCGATGCCCGCCGCCCGCGCGAACGTGCCCACGCGGTGGTGGGCGTGCGAGGCGTCCGCGCCGAGCTCGAGCATCTCGCCGAGGACCGCGACGGTACGCCGCCCCGACCGCTCGCCGATGACCTGCAGCGACTCCAGCGCGGCCTCCATGGACTCCGGGTTGGCGTTGTAGGCGTCGTTGACCACGACCGCCCCGTCGGCCCGCTCCCGGACCTCCATCCGCCACCGGCTGGCGGACTGCGCGTCACCGAGGGCGTCGGCGACCGTGTCGAGGTCGACCCCGGCGGCGAGCGCCATGGCCGCCGCCGCGGCGGCGTTGCGCCACTGGAAGGCGCCGACCTGGGCGAGGTGCACCGTCGCACCCGACCCCAGGAAGGCCAGGTCGAAGGACTGGCGGCCGAGCTCGTCGCTGGTGAGCTCGCTCACGGACACGTCGGCCGGGGCGGCGCCGAAGGTCCGCACCCGGGCGACGGTGCGCTCCACCATCGCCGCGACCAGCGGGTCGTCGGCGTTGAGCACGGCGGTGCCGTCGGCGGGCAGCGCCTCGACGATCTCGCCCTTGGCCTGCGCGATGGCCTCGCGGCTGCCGAACTCACCGATGTGGGCCGTGCCGACGTTGAGGACGGCCGCGACCGTGGGCGGGGCGATGGTGCACAGGTAGCCGACGTGGCCGACACCCCGGGCGCCCATCTCGACGACCAGGAACCGGGTCTCCCCGGTGGCCCGCAGG
>NZ_JBFUMD010000420.1:0-3474 GCF_054049555.1 Nocardioides sp. P5_C9_2 | reverse complement strand
CTCCACCAGCTTGTTGAGCTGCTTGGTCACCTGCTCCAGCGGGGACTCCTCGACGTTGACCACGATGGTCATCCGGGAGACCTCGGCGTGCTCGGTCGGACCCACCGCGAGGCTGTCGATGTTGAAGCCACGGCGGCTGAAGAGACCGGCGATGCGGGCCAGGACGCCGGGCTTGTTCTCGACGAGGACCGACAGGGTGTGCTTGCTCATCAGACGTCGTCCTCGTCGAACTCGGGCGCGAGGTCACGCGCGTACTTGATCTCGTCGTTGCTGGTGCCGGCGGCCACCATCGGCCACACCATGGCGTCGCGGTGGACGCGGAAGTCCACCACGACGGGCTGGTCGTCGATAGCCATCGCCTTCTCGATCGTGGCGTCGACCTGCTCGGCGGAGTCGCACGACAGGCCCACGCAGCCGTACGCGTCGGCGAGCTTGACGAAGTCGGGGATGCGCTTGGAGTGGAGATCGGTGTTCGAGTAGCGCTCGTTGTAGAACAGCGTCTGCCACTGGCGGACCATGCCCAGCGACTCGTTGTTGATGATCGCGACCTTGATCGGGATGTCGTTGATCGCGCAGGTGGCCAGCTCCTGGTTGGTCATCTGGAAGCAGCCGTCGCCGTCGATCGCCCACACCGTCGAGCCGGGCATCCCGACCTTGGCGCCCATGGCGGCCGGCACGGCGTACCCCATGGTCCCCAGGCCACCGGAGTTGAGCCAGGTGTTGGGCTTCTCGTAGCCGATGAAGTGCGCGGCCCACATCTGGTGCTGCCCGACGCCGGAGGTGTAGATCGTGTCCGGGCCGGCGATCGCGCCGAGCCGCTCGATGACGTACTGCGGGGCCAGTCCGCTCGCCGGGGTGTCGTAGCCGACCGGGTAGCGCTGCTTGACGCCGGACAGGAACTCCACCCATGCCTCGTAGTCACCGGTGTGCCCGGCGTCGGCCTCGGTGGCCAGCAGTGCGATGAGGTCGACGATGACCTCGTGGGCGTCCCCGACGATCGGGACGTCGGCGTGCCGGTTCTTGCCGATCTCGGCGGGGTCGATGTCCGCGTGGATCACCAGCGCGTGGGGCGCGAACGAGTCGAGGTTGCCGGTGACCCGGTCGTCGAAGCGGGCGCCGAGGCTGATGATGAGGTCGCTCTTCTGCAGGCCCGCGACCGCGGCCACCGTGCCGTGCATGCCCGGCATGCCGAGGTGCTGCGGGTGACTGTCGGGGAACGCGCCTCGCGCCATCAGCGTCGTCACGACCGGTATCCCGGTCGCCTCGGCGAGCTTGCGCAGCGCCTGCGAGGCCTGCGCACGGATCACCCCACCGCCGACGTAGAGGACCGGACGCCGGGCCTCGAGGATCAGCCGCGCCGCCTCGCGGATCTGCTTGCTGTGCGGACGGGTCACCGGCCGGTAGCCGGGCAGCTGCAGCTCGGTCGGCCAGGCGAACGTGGTCGCGGCCTGCAGCGCGGACTTGGCGACGTCGACCAGCACCGGGCCGGGGCGACCCGTGGAGGCGATGTGGAAGGCCTCGGCCACCGTGCGCGGGATGTCGCGCGGGTCGGTGACCAGGAAGTTGTGCTTGGTGATGGGCATGGTGATGCCCCGGATGTCCGCCTCCTGGAAGGCGTCGGTGCCGATCATGCTGGCGCCGACCTGACCGGTGATGGCCACCAGCGGCACCGAGTCCATGTGGGCGTCCGCGAGGGGCGTGACGAGGTTGGTGGCGCCGGGACCCGAGGTGGCCATGCAGACGCCGACCCGGCCGGTGGCGGCGGCGTACCCCTGGGCGGCGTGCCCGGCGCCCTGCTCGTGACGGACCAGGATGTGGCGGATCCGGGTGGAGTCCATGAGCGGGTCGTACGCCGGGAGGATCGCGCCGCCCGGGATGCCGAAGATGTCGGTGGCACCCGCGCACTCGAGCGACCTGATCAGGCTCTGCGCGCCCGTCATGCCCTCGCCCGACGTGGAGCTCCCCGTGGTGGGGACTCCCCTGATGCCCGTCTCGCTCATGGTGCTTCCTTCGTCGTCATGATCCTGGCCTCCGGGAGACCCAGCCAACAAAAAACCCCTCGGCCCGGTGGGCAACGAGGGGTGACGCGTGGGGCGAACAGCTCTGGGCTGTCAGCTCACGCGTCGCGTGCGTACAAGAATCCGTGCGGATGTCTGGGAGCGCATGCGCCTACCGTCGCCGTCGAGTCGTTCCGACGTCAACCGAGTCTGCCACCTGTCCCACTATCTGGTACGTCGGTCTCGCGATGTGGCCATCTTGCGCCCGGTCAACGCCCCTGGGCCGTGCAGATGCACGACCGGTTGCCCTCCCCGTCCTCGAGGACCCAGAACGAGTGCTCGGGGTGTTCGGCGACGAGCCGGCCACCGCCCGCGACGACGGCGTCGATGCGTGCCCGCACCTGGTCGCCGGGCACCCAGACGTCGAGGTGCCAGCGCTGCCGCGGCTCGTCGCTGCCCGACCCCTGGAACCACACCGCCGGGAGCCGGCCGTCCGGGTCGTTGATGCCGCCCTCCTCGGGGCTGCCCTCGAAGGCCAGCAGGTCGCGCCAGAACGGCAGGATGCCGCGCTCGTCGGGCGTGTCGAGGCCCAGCTCCAGCTGCTGGAGCCCGGAAGGGTCGGCCGCGACCCCCTGCTCGGCGGCGATCTCGCTGATCCGCCGGGCCAGCGCGAGGTCGCGGTCGGTGACGCGGCCGACGTCGTGGCTGATCAGGGCCACGTCGACGCGGGGGTAGGTCAGGGTGACGTCGGGGTGGTGGTCGGCCTCGTYGGCGGCGGCGCCGATGGCGTCGACCAGGYGGACCCCCGCCGCGAAGCTGCCGGTGCGGAAGCGCGCGTGGATGCCCTGCACCAGCATCCGCCAGTCGTCGAGTCCGGCCGTCGCCACGTCGTCGTACGTCACTCGATCACTCGTGCTGTCGCTCACGGGAGCACCTCCTGGCCGATGGGTCCTGGGTTGAAGCAGATCTCCCAGCGGAAGCCGTCGGGATCCGCGAAGTAGCCGGAGTAGCCGCCCCACTCCCGCTCCCGGGCCTCGGTGACGTGCTGGGCACCCGCCACACGGGCCTGCTCGAGGGCCCGGTCGACCCCGTCGGTGGTGGCGAGGTTGTGGGAGAGGGTCACCGGCGCGAGTCCTCCGGCGGGCGCCTGCCCGACCTCGGCGGTGAAGGCGTCGACGTCCCACAACGAGAGGACCAGCTTGTCGCCCGCCTTGAACATCAGCACCTCCCCCGGGGCGTCGAAGGCCGGCTCCCAGCCGAGCCCGTCGACGTAGAAGGCCCGGGAGGCACCGAGATCGCGCACGGCGAGGGTGATGAAGGAGATGCGCTGGTCCATGGGCTCACCATGCCAGCGCGCACCGACAGTGGCTACCGTGGCCGGCACTCGGCCAGGCTGCGCCGCTGCCGACCGTCGTCGTCGAAGTTGCCCGCACCGAGCCACGCCTCGAACCCCGACCGGACGGTGGGCCACTCGGTG
>NZ_JBFUMD010000419.1:0-3485 GCF_054049555.1 Nocardioides sp. P5_C9_2 | reverse complement strand
GTACTGCGGGGACACCCCGACCAGGAGCGCGGTCTCCTCCCGGCGGAGCCCTGGAACGCGGCGGCGATCGCCTCCGAATGACGGCAGGCCCGCTTCCTCCGGGGTGATCCGGGCCCGGCGGGTACTGAGGAACTCCCGGATCTCGGCGCGCGCGGCGTCGCGGGGGCTCGGTCCGGGTGCGGTCATGTGGCCACTGTACGAAGGCGCTGACCGATGTGGGGGTCACTGCTGGTGACCCTCATGGCAGGGACTCCCGGCCGCGGTCAGGCGCTGGTTGTGTGGTTGATGGCGGCCCATCACGACCGCTGTCCACCGCCCGATCCACGAAGGAATTCTGATGAAGAACGCGCATCTCGGTGACCTCACGGTCTCCCGCATCGGCCTCGGCGCCATGACCATGGCCGGCACCTACACGACCGGCGGACCGCTCGACGACTCCGAGTCTGTCCGCGCTATCCACCGAGCCCTTGAGCTCGGCGTCACCCACATCGACACCGCCGAGGTCTACGGGCCGTTCCACAGCGAAGAGGTCGTCGGGCGTGCGATCAAGGGCCGACGGGACGAGGTGAGGATCGCGACCAAGTTCGGTCTCGTGCGGCACCACGGTGACATCCACGAGTTCGGCACCGACAGCAGCCCCGCCAACGTCCGAGCAGCCGTCGAGGGGTCACTGCGACGCCTCGGCACCGACTACATCGACCTGTACTACCAGCACCGTGTCGACCCCGGCACGCCGATCGAGGAGACGGCTGGAGCCGTCGCCGACCTCATCCTCGAGGGCAAGGTCCGGCACTTCGGACTCTCCGAGGCTGCGCCGGACACGATCCGCCGCGCCCACGCCGTTCAACCGGTCGCCGCGCTCCAGACCGAGTACTCCCTGTGGACCCGTGACGTGGAGGACGAGATCCTGCCCCTCCTGCGTGAGCTCGGCATCGGCTTCGTGCCCTACTCGCCTCTCGGGCACGGCCTGCTCACCGGACAGATCCGTACCGTCGACGACTTCAGCGATGACGACTGGCGCAAGACCAACCCTCGCTTCACCGGCGACAACTTCCAGCGCAACCTCGCCCTCGTCGACGAGGTCACCGCGATCGGCGCCGAGATCGGTGCCACCCCGGCGCAGACCGCGCTGGCCTGGCTCCTCACGCGCGGCGACGACATCGCTCCCATCCCGGGCACGCGCCGCATCGCACGCGTCGAGGAGAACACCGCGGCTGCGGACATCGAGCTGACCGCCGACCAGCTGCAGCGGCTCGACTCCCTCGAACCCGCGGCGGGCGAGCGACACGACGAGACGAACATGGCCTCGATCGACCGCTGACCACACAGTGGTGACGACCAGGTCGGCCGCGACGGGGGTGGCAACCTGCGCCTAACCGCCGCCTGTCGACCACGCTCGTGCTCGACGTGTCGCCAGTCAGGACACGTGCGATAGAGCGCTTGCGATCGCGGCGGCGGTCTCCTGCGGAGCCTCGTCCGGGAGGAGGAACACCGATCCGGGAATCGTCACCAGGGTCACGTTGGGAGCCGTGTGCAGGGTGGCGCGCTCGGCGTCAGTAAGGCCTCCGTCCCCCTTCTCGGCATGGACCACCCACACGGGATGTCCGGACGCGGCCAGCTCGGCGGCAAAGTCCCGGTCGGCGGCGATGTAGTCGAGGTACTCGACGCACGCCAGAAGTGCATCGCTGGCTCTGTTCTGCTTGAAGTCCTCGATCAGTTCCTTCTTGTGCACCTCAGGTGCCTTGACAGTTCTGGCCATCAGCGGCATGAGCCGGAGCAGAATGGCCATGGGCCAGCTGCCGACCTTCTGCGACGCACGTACGACGCCGCGGAAGAACGCCGCCTCATCCTCGGTCGTCAAGCTGATGCCGAGGAGCACCAYCGGGCCCTGGAAGTCCCCGGACAGCACCATTTCCAAAGCCACCGTCGCACCGTGGGAGAAGCCCACGACCACGTCGCACCCGTGCTCTTCGGCCAGTTCCCCTGCCCGACGGGACAGCGCGGGGATGGACACGTCTCCGGACACCGGCGCGCCTGCCATCCCCGGCAGCGTCGTGGCCACCAGGCGCACACCGGAGAGCCCCGGGTCAGCCATCACGAGGTTGAACGAGCGTGCCGCGTTGGCTCCGCCAGGAAGAAGCAGGACCGATCGGTCCGCCTCTGGCGGTCCAGTTGTCAGAAGTTCCCAGGATTCCCTCATGGGTATCTCCCCAGTCAGCGGCTCCTACCCATCAAAGGTAGGTCGCAACGACCCGCGGTGGAAGGTCTGAGAGCGCTGCCAGACGTGCGTTCGACCTTCGCAAGGTGGCCTTGGGATCTGTGGGCTGTTGCTCGGCTGCACTCGCCGTTAGCCTCGAAATATGACCGCCGAGGGTGTGCTGTCCTTTCCTGCTGATGCGTTTCAGCGCGTCCTGTGCGTCGTTGCCCACCCAGACGACGTGGAGTACGGAACCTCCTCGGCCGTCGCGGCATGGACCAGTCAGGGGATTGAGGTCGCATACCTGCTGCTGACGAAGGGCGAGGCCGGCATGGACGCCAGCACGCCCGACCAGACCGCCGAGCTGCGCATGCGGGAACAGATTGCCGGATCGAGCGTCGTCGGGGTGAGTCACGTCGACTTCCTGGACTACCCGGACGGCGTACTGGTCTACTCGCTGGAGCTGCGCCGCGACATCGCACGCGCTATCCGTCGCTTCCGTCCCGACGCCGTCCTGGTGGGCTCGTGGGAGGTGGAGTTCGTAGCCGGCCTCAACCAGGCCGACCACCGCGTTGCGGGTCTTGCTGCCATCGACGCGGTCAGGGACGCCGGAAACCGGTGGGTGTTCCCCGAGCTCATCGAGGACGAGCATCTTGAGCCGTGGTCGCCGAGGTGGCTGCTGGTCTCGGGTGACCCTCGCGCCACCCATGGGGTTGACGTCACCGGTGAGCCGCTGGAGCGAGGGATCGCGTCCCTGGAGGCTCATCGCGAGTATCTCGCCGGTATCCCTGGGCACCCTCCTCCTCGACCGATGCTCACCGGGATCACAGCAATGCAAGGGCGGCCCATGGGTGTCGCGCACGCAGTCCTGTTCCGCGCCTTCGACTTCCATGCCCCGCCACCCATAGCGCTGGAAGCGATGCGGTTCGCCGAAGACATTGCGTCAGCCCCGGGCCCCACTGCAGACACGGACTGAACGGGCCGCGCCGATCACACCCGTGTAGATCTACTGCGATCCTCGCGGGCCGCGAAGCGCGCCATTTCGCCGGTTCGGGTCACACCAACGGCCGATGCAGACACCGACCCCGCGGGGGCCCTGACTCAGGCAGAGGCGACGAGTTCGTCCATCGTGACGGCGTGTCCGGCGGCGCACTCGATACGGGTAGTCACTGGCGCGCCGCACCCTGCATGGGCGTAGGACGGCGATGGCTGGTGAGGAAGGTGCTCGGCACCCCAGGCGGCAAGGGCGACGAGGGTCGGCACCAGGTCGGCACCGGAGGCCGTGAGG
>NZ_JBFUMD010000418.1:0-3487 GCF_054049555.1 Nocardioides sp. P5_C9_2 | reverse complement strand
GCTCGAGCGCGAGGGGGATGCCGTCCAGGGACCTGCTGATGTCGCCAATGGCGCTGAGGTTGTCGGCGTCGAACAGCAGCCCGGGCCGCACGGCGCGGGCGCGTTCAGCGAACAGCTGAGCGGCCGGGTAGGCCAGCACCTGGCCCGGCGCGGTGCCTTCGGGTGGGGTGTCCAGGGGGCCTACGGTGACTTGCACTTCGTCGGGCACGGCGAGCGCTTCGCGGCTGGTGGCCAGGACGGTCACGTCGGGACACCGGCTGAGGATGTCGTCGATGAGGCTCGCGGCTGCGTCGACGACGTGCTCGCAGTTGTCGACCAGCAGCAGCAGGTGGCGTTGGGACAGGAACGCGATGAGCCGCTCGCGCAGGTCCTTCGTCGCGGCGGCGCCGTCCATCGGCATGCCGAGCGCGTCGGCGACAGCGACCGGCACCTGGTCGGGAGCGTCGGCGTTGACCGACGCCAGCCTCACCCCGACCGCCCCGTCCGGGTAGTTCGGTGCCATGCGAACGACGGTGGCAAGCGCGAGGGACGTCTTTCCGGCGCCGCCTGGGCCGATGAGAGACAGCAGCCGTACGCCACCGAGGAGTTCGGCGATGGAGTCCAGCTGAGCGTCACGGCCGATCAACGGCCGGACCACGGTGGGCAAGTTCGTCGGAGCCATCCGGTCGGTGTCGGTCCGTGACCGGTGCGTCGACAGGGCAACCCCGGGCGTTGTCTCTACCGCCGGCTCGGCCACCGGGGCAGGGTCTCGGACGGGCTCTCGAGCCGTCGGCTGCTGAGCGGGGACCGGCTCGGCCGGGACGATGTCTTGCTGGGCGCCGAGGGTGGTGTCTTGGCGCAGCACCCGCTCGTGCAGTGATCGCAGCGAGACGGACGGTTCGAGGCCGAGGGACTCGTCGAGGACCTCTCGCGTGCGGGTGTAAACGTCGAGTGCGTCGGCCTGGCGTCCGCTGCGGTACAGCGCCACCATGAGCAATGCGGCCAGCGACTCCAGCGTCGGGTCGTGGGCGAGGACCGGTTCGAGGTCGCCAACGACTTCATGGTGCCGGCCAAGGGCAAGTGCGATTTGGGCGCGTTCGGTCATCGCAGCCAGCCGCAGCTCGGTCAGGCGGGCGGCTTCAGCGGCGGCCCACCGTTCGAGGGCGAAGTCGCTGAGCGGGTCGCCGCGCCACAGGGCGAGTGCGTCGTCGTAGGCCTGCAGGTGGGCTGGGTTGGTGCCGCCGTTGTTGGCGGCATTCGCAGTGGCTGAGCGGGCGGCGCGGACGCGTTCAGCGAAGTCGAGCGCGTCCACTGTCGACGCCTCGACGGTGGCGCGGTATCCAACTCCTTCACGGGCGACGATGTCACCGACCCCGACGGCCTTGAGGGCGCGGCGCAGCTTGGAGACGCGGATCTGCAAGGCGTTCATCGGGTCAACTGGGAGCGTGGACTCTGACCACAGCCGGTCGACGAGCATGGTCGCCGGGATGGTGCGGCCGGGGCTCAGGAGGAGCTGGGCCAGCAGGGCTCGTTCGGCGGTTCCGGGCAGCTTCACCGGGGTGCCGTCGACCAAGACTTCCATCGACCCGAGCAGCCGGTACCGCACGTCGTCCACTACCGCTCCATCCTCGTCTGCCGGCTCCATCGTCTCCCGAGGCTCGAGCGCGAGGCAAACGTCCGGTGTAGTCCAGCACCGTTCCTGGCCGCCGTGGCGGAGCTGCCGGCCCGTCTCGTGAAGAGGCGGGCCGGCAGCAGGATGCGAGCTGCCCGGCGGGTGGGTCAGGACGCCTCGACGGTGAACGGGACGGTGATGACGTCGCCGCTCGCCAGCCGGAACTGACCCCACAGGCGGTAGATGCCCGGGGTGTCGAATTCGGCGTGCACCTCCAGCTCCGGCCCGAACGTCTGGCCCGGCAGTGCGAACACTGGGCGTCCGTTCGCGTCCTCGACCTCGGCGTGCTCGTGAGCGAACGTCTGCGCTCCGGACTTCATCACCACGATGTGACCGGCTGCTGCTAGGTACGGCTGCAGGTCGTTGACCGGGGCGCCGGTGGCGGCGTCGGCGAACGAGAAGTGCAGGTCGCTCGGCTTCCCGACGAGTGCGTCTCCGCCCAGCTCGACCTGTACGCCGTCGACGACGACAGTGCGCGGGCCGGCGGCCAGGGTGACCGGCTGGGGTGCGTCGCCGGCGATGGTGATGAGCTGGCGCTGGTGCAGGTCACCCATCTCGCCTTGCCGACGGAACTCGGTGTTCACCACGTAGGTGCCCGGGGTCGGGAACGTCAGCTCGACCTGCAGCTCGCCAGGGCGCCCGGTCGGCTCGGGGTGCACGTGCGAGAACGTGCCCAGGTCGGCTCGGGTGGCGATGAAGTGCATCCATGCCTCGTGACTGCGGGTCAGGTCCGTCACGGCCTCCCCGGTCTCGGCGTCCACGACCCTCAGGGTCACGGTCGTCGGGACGCCGGGGCGGGTGGAGTCCGGGACGTGCAGCTGCACGTTCAGCCCGGTCTGCGCTGCCTCGGTGGGCGCAACGTCGGCGGTCATCATCTTCGACATGGCCGGACGCATCGGCATGCCGGTGGTCTGCATCCACGCCAGCGTGCCGTTCATGCCGCGCTCAGCGAAGTCCATCCGGCTGACCGCGGTCAGGGCGCCGCCGATGACCAGCGCCACAGCCGCGACGCCGACCAGGTAGGCGTACTGGCTCACCTGCTGCCGGACCGGCGGGTGCAGGATCTCCTGCACCGACTCGGGGCGGCGGAAACGCCGCAACCGCAGCGCGTTCGAGAGCACGCTGACCGAGCTCATCGCCATCGCCGCGGACGCCAGCACCGGGTCGAGCAGCAGCCCGTCCCACCAGTACAGTGCCCCAGCGGCCACCGGAATGAGCAGCAAGTTGAAGAGGAAGGCCCATCCAAGGCCCTGCTTCATCGTCGTCACGGTGCGCCGCGACAGGGCGATGGCGGAGACGATGCTGCGCAGGTCACCACCGAGGAGCGTGATGTCAGAGGCCGCGATGGCGACGTCGGCGCCGGTACCGATGGCGATGCCGAGGTCGGCCTGAGCAAGCGCGCCGGCGTCGTTGATGCCGTCACCGGCCATCGCGACCACGTGACCTTCCTCCTGCAACCGGGCAACGGCGGCGGCCTTGTCGGCCGGCAGCACGTCCGCCATCACGCGGGTGATGCCGACCTGCGCAGCGACGGCGTGTGCGGTAGCAGCGTTGTCGCCGGTGATCATCCACACCTCGAGGCCGAGGGCCTCCAGCTGAGCGATGGCGTCGGCTGACTGGGCCTTGACGGTGTCGGCAACCGTGACGACGGCGGCGAGGCGCTCGTCGATGGCGACGTACATCGGCGTCTCGCCCCGGCCGGCCGCGGCGTCCGCGGTGGCGGTCATCGCCGGGTCCTCGTCGATGCCGGCGAGCTGCATCATCGCCGTGTTGCCAACCCGGACCCGGTGCCCGGCGACGCGGGCGTCCAGGCCGTGGCCCGGGACGGCCTCAAAC
>NZ_JBFUMD010000417.1:0-3491 GCF_054049555.1 Nocardioides sp. P5_C9_2 | reverse complement strand
GGCTACAAGTACCCCCGCATCGTCGAGCTCGTCGACGCGCTCCCGATGACCGCCACCGGCAAGATCCTCAAGCGCGAGCTGAAGTGAAGCGCGGCATCGGCATCCCCCTGGGCGTGGTGATGGTGGTCTTCGGGACCCTCTTCACCCTCCAGGGGCTCGGGTACGTCGGCGGCTCGGCCATGAGCGGCTCGTCGTTCTGGGCGATCGCCGGCCCGATCATCGCGGGACTCGGCGTCGCTGTGCTCATCGTCTCGGCCCGGCGTACCTGAACGGGTCGGTCCCGGACGCGGTGTGTCGTCCCCGGTCGGCGCCGATAGGATCGCCGGGCACCCCGCCGCCGTCCCAGGAGCGTCCCGTGGCCCGTTACGTGGTCGATGTCATGCCCAAGCCCGAGATCCTCGACCCGCAGGGCAAGGCCGTCCTCGGCGCCCTGCCGCGGCTGGGGTTCGCCGGCGTCACCGACGTCCGCCAGGGCAAGCGCTTCGAGCTCGAGATCGAGGGCGAGGCCTCCGACGCCTCGCTCGCCGAGGTCACCCAGATGGCCGAGACGCTGCTGTCCAACCCGGTGATCGAGGACTTCGAGGTCCACGTCGAGGGCGACGACGCCGCGGGCGGGAAGCACAAGGCATGATCACCTCACGAAACTGCTCGCTGCGCTCGCACTCCCGCGGGGGCCCCGAATGAAGGTCGGCGTCGTCACCTTCCCCGGCTCGCTCGACGACGTCGACGCCCAGCGGGCGGTGCGCTTCGGCGGCCACGAGGCGGTCGCGCTGTGGCACGGCGACCACGACCTGCGCGGCGTCGACGCCGTGGTCCTGCCCGGCGGCTTCTCGTACGGCGACTACCTGCGCTGCGGGGCGATCTCGCGCTTCGCGCCGGTGATGACCGAGGTCGTCGAGGCCGCGGGCAGGGGGATGCCGGTGCTCGGCATCTGCAACGGCTTCCAGATCCTCTGCGAGTCGCACCTGCTCCCCGGCGCCCTGATCCGCAACGACCAGCGCACGTTCGTGTGCCGTGACCAGCGCCTGCGCATCGAGAACGTGCGCACCGCGTGGACGTCGTCGTACGCCGAGGGCGCCGAGGTCACCATCGTCCTCAAGAACGGCGAGGGCGCCTTCGTCGCCGACGAGCCGACCCTGGACCGGCTCGAGGGGGAGGGCCTCGTGGTGGCGCGCTACCTCGACGGCAACCCCAACGGCTCCGCCCGCGACATCGCCGGCATCACCAACGAGCGCGGCAACGTCGTCGGCCTGATGCCCCACCCCGAGCACGCCGTCGAGGACCTGTGCGGACCCGGCACCGACGGGCTGGGCTTCTTCACCTCGCTCGCCGCCGCGACCTTCGCATGACCGCCGCTTCTCCGCGGCGGCTCTTCCGCGCGCTCGCGACCGCCGAGGCCATCACCTGGGCGCTGCTGCTGACCGGCATGTTCCTGAAGTACGTCACCGAGACCACCGAGCTGGGCGTGCAGGTCTTCGGGATGGTCCACGGAGTCGTGTTCATCGCCTACGGCCTCGTCACGGTCCTGGTGGCCTCCGACCAGCGGTGGTCCCTCGGCCGGCTCGCGCTCGGCCTCGCCGCCGCGGTCCCGCCGTTCGCGACCCTGCCCTTCGAGCGGTACGCCGATCGGCGCGGCCTCCTCGGCGACGCCTGGCTCTCGCGCCCCGACAGCCCGGGCGCCGCGCAGCGGGCCGTGTCGTGGCTGCTCGAGCACCAGCGCCGGGCGGTCGGCATCGGGGTGGTCGCCGTGCTGGCGCTCACCGGCCTCGCGCTGCTCGTCGGCCCGCCGGCCTGACCCGTCCGCGCGGCGGGGGCGGGTTCGTCAGAAGCGACCCTTGGCGAGCTTGCGCCAGGTGGGCGCGTCGGTGGTGCCGGAGGGTGCGACCCCGACCCGCGCCTGGTAGGCGAGCAGCGCGGTCCGGGTGGCCTCGTCGAAGGTCCCGGTCACCGCGACCCGCTGCCGGGCGGCGGTCAGCGCCCGCTGGAGCCGGGAGACGGCGGGGCCGGTGGCGCCGGCCGCCAGCACGGCCCGGTCCTGGCCGGCGAGCAGTGCGACCCAGTTCTTGCGTCGCCACGTGCGCGTGGGCGTGAAGCCGCGCGACCTCATCCACGCACCGGCCGCGCGCCGGGTCTCGCGGTCGTAGACGCCGTCCAGCTTCCCGGCGTACCGCTTCTTCTCCTTCAGCAGGCACTGCAGGGCGAGGGTGCGGGCACGGCTGGCCGCCCGCGGCCGGAGCGTGTAGTAGGTCGGGAAGTCGACCCGGGTGCCGCCGCAGTGGGTCTCGACCACCGGCGCCGGTGCGGGTGCCGGTGCCGGCGCGGGGACGGGTGCGGGCGGGGCAGGGGGCGGAGTGCCGGTCCCGCTGAGGTCCAGGTAGTTGCTGTCGATGTTGATCGTGACGCCGCCCCAGGTCTCGTTGTGGCCGCCCCGGTACTGCTTCATCCGGCCGCCCGGGCGCCAGCCGTCCTCGGCGATGTAGCTCGTCGACGTGTTGGCGACGCCGTCCCAGCGGGCGATCCAGATGCGGTCCGGCAGGGTGAACTGACCCGGACGGAGGAGGCGGGCGTCGTCGAGCATCTTGATGCCCGAGCTCGCGCTGGAGTAGAACCCGGCGACGTAGCCGAGCTCCTTGGTCCGGGTGACCCACGCGCTGACGAACGCGAGGGCGGACTCACGACAGCTCGTGTTGGTGAGGTCGAACGCCTCCAGGTCGTACCACAGCGTGCTTCCGGTGCCGATGCCCAGCGCGGCGGCGTCCGCGGCGTTCTTGTCCGCCTCGACGACGCCCTGGGCGCGGGCTGCCGCGTAGCCGCCAGCGGACCGGGGGTCGATGGTGAAGTCGTCCTTGTAGCGGGGAAAGCGGTCGAGGCACGAGGCCTGGGGGCCCAGCGCGATCGGGAGCAGCCGCCAGCCGCGCGACACCTGCGTCGCCACCCAGGTGGGCGAGAGGTTGGGCTGGGTGCGGCAGGCCCGGGAGTCCCCGGAGATGTAGATCCCGACGGCCCGGAAGGGGGAGTGGGTGATCCAGGCGTCCATCGCCGACTGGGTCGGGGCGACGCACTGGTCGAAGCCGTGGCCGGTGAAGTCACCGGGCGTCGCGGCGGCGATCTGGGCGGCCTTGGCGATCCGGGCGCTCGGTGCGGCCGGGTCGGACAGGGCCGGCGACGGGACCGCGAGGAGCGTGCCCGCCAGGGCGACGGCAAGGGTGATCAGCTGGCTGGTACGGCGGCGCACGGGGACTCCCACGACTCGGTGACGGCCCCTCGGGAGGGCGACGGCACGTCACTGTAATCACATCCGTCACACCGGTCACAGGGGAACGAGTGAACTACAGAGGAGTAGTTCGCCGTCCCGGACGGGCGGGCCCGGCGCGGGTGGCCATCGACCGACCGACGGCTCGGGACCGGTTCCGCGGCCGGTAGATTGGCGCCCGTGCCCGAGACCCAGCAGGCCTTCCCCGACGTCAGCACACGTAGCAGCACCCTCGACA
>NZ_JBFUMD010000416.1:0-3513 GCF_054049555.1 Nocardioides sp. P5_C9_2 | reverse complement strand
CGCAGCGGCGCACAGACATAATGGCGTCCGTGGCGACAGCAACAGTGATTCCGGCATCCCGACTGCACGGGCACCACGACCGGCCGAGCATGGTCAGCGTGGGCACGATCATCTGGCTCTCCAGCGAGCTGATGTTCTTCGCAGCCCTCTTCGCGGCGTACTTCACCATCCGCGCCGTCAGCCCCGAGCTGTGGGCGCAGGAGACCGGCCTGCTGAACGTCCCGTTCGCCACGGTCAACACCGCGATCCTGGTGCTGTCCTCGCTCACCTGCCAGCTGGGCGTCTTCGCCGCCGAGCGCGGCCAGGTCGGGCGCTCCGGCTCGGTCTTCAAGGTCAGCGGCTGGGGCCTGCGCGAGTGGTTCATCCTCACCTACTGCATGGGTGCGGTCTTCATCGGCGGCCAGGCCCTCGAGTACGCCGAGCTGGTCCACGAGGGCGTGACCATCCCGTCCTCCGCCTACGGCACGATGTTCTACCTGACCACCGGTTTCCACGGCATCCACGTCACCGGTGGGCTCATCGCGTTCCTCCTCGTCCTCGGCCGCACCTACATCGCGCGCCGCTTCACCCACGAGCAGGCCGTGAGCGCCATCGTCGTGTCCTACTACTGGCACTTCGTCGATGTCGTCTGGATCGGGCTGTTCGCCACGATCTACCTCATCAAGTAAGCCCCCGGACCCGGACAGCTAGGACTCACTGTGCGCTTGTTGAACCGCTCCGCCGGTCGGATCTCCCGGCACCGCCGCGGCCCCCTCGCCGGCCTCGTCGTGCTCGTGCTCGGCCTGCTGATGACCGGTGGTCTCTACACCGTGTTCTCGCCGGCCCAGGCCGACACGACCACCGACGACGAGCTCGTCGCCCAGGGTCGCGACCTCTTCCTGGTGGGCTGCGCCTTCTGCCACGGCCAGAACGGCGAGGGCATCTCCACCTCCCGTGACGGCAAGCAGATCGGCCCCTCCCTCGTCGGCGTCGGCGCCGCCGCGGTGGACTTCCAGGTCGGCACCGGTCGCATGCCGCTGGCCAACCCCGGCCAGCAGGCGCCGCGCAAGAAGCCGGTCTACAACGAGGAGGAGGTCGCCGCGCTGGCCGCGTACGTCGCCTCGCTCGGTCCTGGCCCCGCGATCCCGACCTCGGAGGACTACTCCATCGACGGTCTCTCGGAGCAGGAGCGCGAGGAGGCCATCACCCGCGGTGGCCAGATCTTCCTCACCAACTGCACCGCGTGCCACAACTTCAACGGCTCCGGCGGCGCGATGCCCCGCGGTGGCTACGCCCCCTCGCTGCACGGCGTGGAGCCCAAGTACATCTACGAGGCCATGCTCACCGGCCCGCAGGCGATGCCCACCTTCAGCAACGGAAACCTCTCCCCCGACGAGAAGCGCGACGTCATTGCCTACCTCGGTAGTCTCGAGGAGACCCCCGAGTACGGCGGCTTCGGCCTCGGCGGCCTGGGCCCCGTCTCGGAGGGCCTGTTCGCCTGGCTCCTCGGCATCGGTGGACTCGTCGGCTTCGCCGTCTGGATCGCCGCCCACAGCACCCGCAGCACGAAGACCAAGGAAGGTGCGAAGGCATGACCGACTCGCACGACAACACTCCGGCCGTGCCGGAGGAGCCGATCGCCAACCCCGGCCTTCCCGCCCACGAGTGGCGTCCCACCGACGTCGACGAGCACGCCGAGAAGCGTGCCGAGCGGCAGATCGCCGGCATGTTCGGCCTGTCCATGGTGTGCGCGTTCCTCTTCGTCGTCGCCTACTTCACGCTCGAGATCGGTGACAACTTCGACACCTTCCTCGGTCTCGGCGCCTCCACGGTGGCCCTCGGCCTCGCCCTCGGCGGTGCCCTGCTCTTCATCGGCATCGGCATCATCCAGTGGGCGCGCAAGCTCATGGGCGACCACGAGATCTCCGAGCTGCGCCACTCGGCCGCCTCCTCCGAGGACGACCGTGCCGCCACGCTGGAGGCGCTGTCCCTCGGCGGCGAGGAGTCCGGCATCGGGCGCCGTCCGCTGGTGCGCAACACCATGCTCGGCGCCGTCGGCCTGCTGGGCCTGCCCGCCGTCGTCCTGCTGCGCGACCTCGGTCCCGCCCCGGAGGACAAGCTGGCCAGCACCATCTGGACCAAGGGCATGCGCGTCGTGCGCGACGTCGTCGGTACGCCGATCATGGCCTCCGAGCTCGAGATCGGCGACCTGGTCAACGCCGCCCCCGAGGCGCTCTTCCCCACCGAGGAGAACGGCTACCCCGAGATCGAGGGGGTCGAGCTCCAGGTGCAGAAGGCCAAGGGCGCCGTCATCGTCGTCAAGATGGAGCCCGGCGACATCGACCCCGCCCCGGGGCGAGAGAACTGGACCGTCAACGGGATCATCTGCTACTCCAAGATCTGCACCCACGTCGGATGCCCGATCTCCCTGTACGAGCGGACCACGCACCACGTGCTCTGCCCGTGCCACCAGTCCACGTTCGACCTCGCCGACGCGGCGAAGGTCATCTTCGGACCCGCTCACCGTCCCCTCCCCCAGCTGCCCCTGGCGGTTGACGAGGAGGGCTACCTGATCGCACAGAGCGACTTCACTGAGCCCGTCGGGGCCAGCTACTGGGAGCGTGAGAAGGAATGAGTCTCGACACGAGCAAGGTCGCCACCACCAACGGCTCGAGCGCCGCGACCCCGTCCAAGCCCTCGAAGATCGGCGGCGTGGCCACCTGGGCCGACGACCGTCTCGGTCTCGCCGGGGCGATGCGCAAGAACCTGCGCAAGGTCTTCCCGGACCACTGGTCCTTCATGCTGGGCGAGATCGCCCTGTGGAGCTTCGTGGTCCTGCTGCTCTCGGGTGTCTTCCTCACGCTGTGGTTCACCCCCAGCATGGGCGAGGTCCACTACGAGGGCTCGTACGACCAGCTGCGCGGCATCCAGATGTCGGAGGCCATGGCCTCGACGCTGGACATCTCCTTCGACGTCCGCGGCGGCCTCCTCATGCGCCAGATGCACCACTGGGCGGCGATGCTCTTCGTCGCCTCGATGATGGTGCACCTGCTGCGCGTCGCCTTCACGGGCGCGTTCCGCAAGCCGCGTGAGCTCAACTGGGTCATCGGCTGCCTGCTGCTGCTCCTCGGCACCCTCGAGGGCTTCACCGGCTACTCGCTGCCCGACGACCTGCTCTCCGGCACCGGCGTCCGGGCCGCCGACGGCTTCCTCAAGGCCACCCCGGTCCTGGGCAGCTGGATGTCGTTCCTGCTCTTCGGCGGCGAGTTCCCGGGCGACGCGATCATCCCGCGTCTCTACATCATCCACGTGCTCCTGATCCCCGGCCTGCTGCTCGGCCTGATCGCCGCCCACATGCTGCTGCTCGTCTACCACAAGCACACGCAGTGGCCCGGACCCGGCCGCACCGAGCAGAACGTCGTCGGCTTCCCGATGCTCCCCGTGTACGCCGCGAAGGCCGGTGGCTTCTTCTTCATCGTCTTCGGCGTCACTGCGATCATGGGCGGTCTGCTCTCGATCAACCCGGTGTGGAAG
>NZ_JBFUMD010000415.1:0-3557 GCF_054049555.1 Nocardioides sp. P5_C9_2 | reverse complement strand
GACACGTAGGACCCGTCGGGTCCCTCGCCGCCCTCCGACACGGTGCCGACCAGGGCACCCACCGGCTCGGGGGCCTCGGGGTCGTCGAGGAGCTCGGCGAGCCACCAGTGGTCCCACCGGTGCCCGGGGTCCTCGCGCAGGCGGTGGATGAACTCGTCGAAGGTCTCCTCCGCCGAGTTGAAGTGGTCGGTGAACGCGCCCTCGAGGACGTCGTGGACGGCCCGCAGGCACGACTCGTCGGGCATCCCGTCGTCCTCGCGGCCGACGAGGCGGAACCGCACCCCGCGCCGCTCCCACGCCTCGGGTGCGGGCACCAGCCCGGCCTCGTCGGCGGTGACCGCGCGGCTCATCTGCCACCAGGTGCGGACCTTCGTGAAGCCGGCGCCCTCGAGCAACCGGTGCTGCCGCTCGTCGCCGGCGAAGGACCCGGTGTCGATCTGCTGGACGTCGAGGCCGCGCCCCTCGCCCACGGAGCGGGCCTGCGCCTCGGCCCACTCGACGAGCACGTCGGAGCAGGCCAGCGCCGTGTCGTCGTCGAGGTCGCGGTCGACGACGTGGACGAAGAGCATCCGCCCCTCGGCCCGGTCGTGGACGCTGCCCCAGGCCCGGATCGTGCCCCCGGCGTCGCGGACCACGACGTTCTCGCGGGTGGCCAGGCCGTGCTCGGAGACCTCGACGCGCACGTCGTCCTCCGAGGCGCTCGCCCAGCCCCGGGCGGCGGCCTCGTGGGCCCGCAACAGCTCGGTCAGGCGGGCGACGGTGGCGGCGTCCTCGCCGTCCACAGGCCCGGGCTCCCAGCCGTCGGGCAGCGGGTGATCGACGGGGATGACGCTGGCAGGGTCGCTCTCGAACCGGTTGTCCTCAGGGATCACATCGGCTGATTGTGCCGTACGCCGTCCACGTCACCCGGTGCAGCGTCCCCCGGCCCCGTGGCCGGCGGGCCGGAGACACCGACGGCCGGCCACTCGCGTGGCCGGCCGGTCGGTGGAACGGGTGACTCAGGCGGACTCGGCGCGCCGCGCGGCCGCGGCGGCCTTCCAGGAGACCAGCTCGGAGCGCAGCACGTCGAGCTCGGCCTCGAGCTCGGCGACCAGCACGATGGCCTCGGCGGCGCGGTCCTCGGAGGAGTCGAGCAGGCGGGCGGACTCGGCGACCTCGCGCTCGGCGACGTCGGCCCGACGGGCCTCGGCGTTGAGCTTGCGGGTCTGGTCGAGGGCGTGGCGCTGGGCCTTGCTGAGCGCCACCTCGAGGCCGTCGATGACCTCCTCGCGGTCGGCGATCTTGCGTCGCATGTCGGTGGCGAAGGCGGCGTTCTCGGCGGTGCGCGCGGCGGTCAGCGCGGCGTACTCCGTGGCCTGCTCGGCGCGGTCGCGGGCGGCGTCGCGACGCGCCTGCATCACCTCGCTGTGGGTGATGCGGGTGGCCGCGGCGCCGAGGACCAGGGCGGCGACGGCGACCAACGAGGTCAGCCAGCCGATGCCGGCGACCAGCGCCCATCCGACCAGCACGGTCGCCACGACGAGCAGCGCGACGGCCACCGTCAGCCGCGTGCTGCGCTGGCGACGACGGGCGGCGCTGCGCACCGAGGGCACCGGGGTCGCGGTGCTCGTCGTGGCGGGCGCGGCCGGGACGGACGCCTGTGACTGCTGGGACGGGAGGGAAGCCATACCAGCAGGTTAGGGCCCCTTCTTGCGCGAGGGCAGCCGACACGCTCGCTCGAGCAGGAGCGAGGAGATGACGATCGCCACTCCGCCGAGGGCAGCGACCCCCGAGCGCAGGGCCCGCTGGTCGGCCAGCTGGGATGGGTCGCCGATCCACGTCACGGCGTACGCCGCATAGCCGGCGGCCACCAGGGAACCCACCAGGGCGCAGGCCCGGGCCAGCACGAGGCGGTTGACCGCCCGGTGCGGCTCGAGCCGTTCGTGGCGCACGTGCAGCGTCCGCCAGGTGTCCCAGGCCAGCAGGCCGACGAAGCAGGCGACGAAGACCAGGGCGAGGGCCTGGATCCAGGTCACGATCGGCGCGGTCCCGTCGATCACGACGGTGATCGTGCGCAGCAGTCCCCCGCCGACGAGCCCGATCGCCGCCGCGACGGCCAGCGACGTGGCGGACGTGGGGCGCAGCCGCCCTTCCGGGTCCCGGTCGGGCTCGTGCTCGGCGCCCTGGCCCGACTCGTCGTCGGGCCGGCCGCCGTCGGGGTCCCCCTCAGGAGGGACTGCGGTCACTGGACCTCGAGGGCCAGGTCGTCACGGCGCGAGACGCCCGAGACGTCGGCGCGGCCGAGCAGGTCGGCGATCGGGCCGTGGTCGGGCAGCTCCGCGTCGGGCTCCAGGTCGTGCCACGGCTGCAGCACGAAGGCGCGCTCGTGGGCCCGCGGGTGCGGCAGGCGCAGGAAGTCGTCGTCGGCACGTCGGTCGCCCACCACGATCAGGTCGACGTCGAGGGTGCGGGGCGCGTTGCGCAGCTCGCTGCGCTCGCGGTCGAAGGCGTCCTCGATGGCCAGGGCCCGCTCCATCAGTCGGGCCGCCGGGAGCGTCGTGTCGGCGAGCACCACCGCGTTGAGGAACATCGGCGCGTCCTCGACGGGCGAGTCCACCGGCTCCGACTCGTAGACCGGCGAGACGCCGGTGAGGAAGAGGTCGGGCGTGTCGGCGAGGGCGTCGACCGCCCCCTGCAGGGTCGCGAAGCGCTCTCCGAGGTTGGAGCCCAGCGCGACCACGATCCGACGGATCGGGTGCATCTCGCCGGTGAGGGAATCCGTGTCCACGATGTAGGGGTTGGGGGTCTCGGTCATCGACTGGCCTCAGTCCTGGTGATCGTCAGCGCGACATCCCGAAATGTCGCGTCAATGGGTGCATCGGGCTTGTGGATCGTGACGCGGGCCCATTCAACACGACGCTCGGTCAGGCACTCGTCGGCGATGCGCTGGGCCACCGTCTCGATCAGGTCCACCGGGTCGGACTCGACTGCCGCCCGGACCCGGTCCACGAGAGTCCCGTAGTGGACGGTCTCCTGCAAGTCGTCGGAGGCGGCGGCGGACCGCGTGTCGAGGCCGAGCGTGAGGTCGATCACGAAGGTCTGGCCCTCGCGCCGCTCGAAGTCGAAGACCCCGTGGTGCGCGAAGCACTCGAGGCCGGTGATCGTCAGCTCGTCGCTCACGCGCATCACTCCTGGTCGCCGGTGGTCGAGCGGAAGGCCTGCCAGGTCGCGAGGGCGTCGTCCGTCGCGCGTACGTCGTGCACGCGCAGGCACCACACGCCCTGGTCGGCCAGCAGCGGCACCAGGGCCGCGTGCGCGTGCTCGCGCTCGACGGGCGGGCGGGGGATGCCGTCGGGGCCCGCCAGCAGGGCGCCGAGGAAGCTCTTGCGGCTCGCACCGACCAGCAGGGGCCTTCCCAGCGCCGCGACCGCGTCGAGGTGGGCGAGCAGCTGCCAGTTGTGGTGGCCCCGCTTGGCGAACCCCAGACCCGGGTCCAGCACGATCCGGTCCGCGTCGATGCCGGCGGCCAGCGCCGCCTCCAGGCGCTCGCCGAGCTCGGCCACGACGGCACCCACGAC
>NZ_JBFUMD010000414.1:0-3567 GCF_054049555.1 Nocardioides sp. P5_C9_2 | reverse complement strand
AGCGGGCGGCGCGCCCGAAGAGGTGGGCGCTGGTGGGCGACTCCGCGACGTCCTCCAGGCCGGCGATCGGGCCCGAGTAGAGGACCCGTCCACCGCCCTCGCCCGCGGCGGGCCCGATGTCCACCACCCAGTCCGCACGTCGTACGACGTCCATGTCGTGCTCGACGACGAAGAGCGAGTTGCCGCCGGCCTTGAGCGCCTCGAGGACCTCGAGCAACGGCTCGGCGTCGGCCGGGTGGAGGCCCGCGGAGGGCTCGTCCAGCACGTAGACGACGCCGAAGAGGCCCGAGCGCAGCTGGGTGGCGATCCGCAGGCGCTGCGCCTCGCCGGGCGACAGCGTCGTCGAGCTGCGTCCCAGCGCGAGGTACCCGAGGCCCAGCCCCAGGAGCACCTCGATCCGGGAGACGAGGTCGCCGCTGATGCGCCCGGCGACGTCGTCGCTGTCGTCGGTGACCGCCGGGCGCAGGAGCTCGGCCAGCTCGGTGAACGGCAGGGCGTTGGCCTCGGCGATCGAGATGCCGGCGACGGTGACGGCGAGCGCCTCGACCCGCAGGCCGCTGCCGTGACAGGTCGGGCACGCGGCGCTGCGGACGAAGGGCAGCACCTTGGCGCGCATCGCCTCGCTGGTCGAGGAGGCCAGCACCTGACGCACGTGCCTGCGGGCGCTGCGGAACGTGCCGTGGTAGTCACGGCCGCCGCCCCCGTCCTTGTCCTGCGGGCGGATCAGGACCGAGGGCTGCTCGTCGGTGAACAGCAGCCAGTGCCGGTCCTCGGGGTCCAGCTCGCGCCAGGGACGGTCCACGTCGATGCCGAGGTTCTTCACGATGCGGCGCAGGTTGTGCGCCTGCCAGGCCCCCGGCCACGCGGCGATCGCGCCGTCACGGATGCTGAGCGAGGTGTCGGGGACCATCAGGTCCTCGGCGACGTCGTGCACGACGCCGAGGCCGTGGCACTCGGGGCAGGCGCCCGCGGCCGTGTTGGGGGAGAAGGACTCCGCCGCGAGGTGCTCGGCGCCGTCCGGGTAGCTGCCCGCCCGCGAGTAGAGGATGCGCAGCAGGTTGGACAGGGTGGTGATGGTGCCGACCGTCGACCGGGAGCTCGCGGCACCACGGCGCTGCTGGAGGGCCACGGCGGGCGGGAGCCCCGAGATCTCCTGCACGTGCGGTGCGCCGACCTGGTGCAGCAGGCGGCGGGCGTAGGGGGCGACGGACTCGAAGTAGCGACGCTGCGCCTCGGCGTACAGGGTGCCGAAGGCCAGCGACGACTTCCCGGACCCGGAGACCCCGGTGAACGCCACGATCGCGTCCCGGGGGAGGTCGACGTCGACGTCGCGGAGGTTGTGCTCCCGGGCGCCTCGGACGCGTACGTACCCGTCGTGCCTCTCGCTGCTCACGCCCCTGTCTAGCCGACCGGCGGAGCGTGACGCGCATCGGGGGGCCGCGCCGCCTCCCATGGTCCCGGCGCTGGAGGCCGTTGGGCTCTGGGCCCGGCCCGGTCCGCGCCGCAGGGTGGAGGCATGGCCTCGCACCCAGCGGCCGCGACCGCGCACTCCGCAGCCGGATCGGCAGCACCCAGCGGCGACGGGGTCGAGCACGCCGCGTGCGCCCGGCACGCGGTCAAGGTCTACGGCACCGGGGACACGGCCGTGACAGCCCTGGACGACGTGACGCTCGAGCTCCCGCCGGGCCGGTTCACCGCCATCATGGGTCCGTCGGGGTCCGGCAAGTCGACGCTGATGCACTGCATGGCCGGCCTGGACACCCTCACGAGCGGGCAGGCGCTCGTGGGCGGGACGGACCTGGCCTCGCTCTCGGACCGCGAGCGGACGATCCTGCGGCGCGACCGGCTCGGCTTCGTGTTCCAGTCGTTCAACCTGCTGCCGACGCTCACGGCCGAGGAGAACATCACCCTCCCCGCCGACCTTGCGGGCCGCACCCCCGACCAGGCATGGCTGGAGACCGTGGTCACCACGCTCAAGATCGCGGACCGGCTGGGCCACCGGCCCTCCGAGCTGTCCGGGGGCCAGCAGCAGCGGGTCGCGGTGGCGCGCGCGCTGATCTCGCGTCCGGAGGTCGTCTTCGCCGACGAGCCGACCGGGGCACTCGACTCCAGGGCCAGTACGGAGCTGCTCCGGTTCCTGCGGTCGGTCGTCGACGACCTTGGCCAGACGGTGGTCATGGTGACCCACGACCCCGGCGCGGCGGCGTACGCGGATCGAGTCGTGTTCCTCGCCGACGGCGCGGTCGTGGAGGAGCTCCGCGACCCGAGCCGGGAACGGATCCTGGACATCATGGGCCGCCTGGACGGCTGAGATGCTCCGGGTGTCCCTGCGCAACCTGCTGGTCAACAAGCTGCGCCTGTTCCTGACGGTGATGGCCGTGACAGTCGGGGTCACCTTCGTGTCCGGCACGTTCGTGCTCTCCGACACGATGCTCAAGGCCTTCGACGAGCTGTACACCGGCCTGACGTCCGGCACCGACGTCGTCGTGAAGTCGCAGGCGGCGTACGACGCCGACATCGCCGTCACCGGCGGGCAGGTCCGTCCGCTCGACGAGACGATCGTGGCCTCGGTGCGCGAGGTCCCCGGAGTGGCGGTCGCCGAGGGCGCGGTGACGGGCTTCGCGCTCGTCCTGGACGACCACGGCGACCCGATCCAGCCGGGTGGAGCACCCACGTTCGGCACCAGCGTGACCGTCGACCGTCGCCTCGCCGGCGCCGCCACGTTCCGGGAGGGCCGGGCGCCCGTCGGGCCCCACGAGATGGTCCTGGACGCCCGGACCGCCGCGAAGGGCGGCTACGAGATCGGTGACCGGGTCGTCGTCGTGCTCCAGGACGGCCCACGGACCTTCCGGCTGGTGGGCGTCGTCGGCTTCGGCGAGTCCGACAGCCTGCTGGGCGCCACCCTCTCCGGCTTCGACCTGGCCACGGCCCAGCGGGTGCTCGGCAAGGCGGGCGTCGTGGACGAGGTCGACGTCATGGCCACCGACGGCGTCGACGCGGGGGAGCTGCGCGACCGGATCGCGCGGGTGCTCCCCGACGGTGTCGAGGCCTTGACGGGGGAGCAGGTGGCCGACGACGGCACGCAGGCCGTCCGGGACTCGACGGGGATCTTCACCACCATCATGCTGGTCTTCGCCGGCGTCTCGGTGGTGGTCGGGTCGTTCGTCATCTGGAACACCTTCAACGTGCTGGTCGCGCAGCGCCGGCGTGAGGTCGCCCTGCTGCGCGCGGTCGGAGCGACCCGACGACAGGTCCTGCTGGGGGTCCTGGTCGAGGCCGCCGTCATCGGCCTGGTGGCGGGCGTGGTCGGGCTGCTGCTGGGGGTCGGCCTCGCCGCCGGCATCCGCTCGCTGCTCGAGCTCGTCGGCCTGGAGATCCCGACGACCTCGCCGGCGATCGAGCCGCGGACCGTGGTGGCCGCGCTGGCCGTGGGGCTGCTGGTGACCATGGTGGCGGCCCTCGTGCCGGCGTGGGCGGCCACGCGGGTGGCCCCCATGGAGGCGCTGCGCCACGCCGTGCCGGCCAGCGGAGCGGTCGGGCCGGGTCGCCGCCTCGCCGGCTGGTGCG